>DATHGB010000015.1 GCA_035317825.1 Candidatus Saccharimonadales bacterium
ATTCGAAAGCGCCTCGAAATTATGCCGACCTACAAAGCCGGCCGCAAGCGTCCGCCCGAAGATTTCTTTACGCAGATCCCTATCTTGAATGAACTTCTCGAAGCTTTTTCATGGCCGCTCTACGAACTTGACGATTACGAAGCCGATGACATTATGGGCGCGCTTTCGACGCAAGCTTCGAAGCAGGGGATTGAAACATGCCTGATTACTAGCGACCTGGATATGCTACAGCTTGTTGGACCGCTAACGCACGTGTATGCCATGAAAAAAGGCCTCGCTAACCTTGAACAATTCGATGTTAAATACTTCGAAGACAAGTACGGTATCGAAGTCGAACAATTCATTGACCTGAAATCATTAAAAGGTGACAGCAGCGATAATATTCCGGGCGTTCCAGGTATTGGCGAAAAAACCGCTATCCAACTGCTGCAGGATTACAAAACCCTCGACGGTGTGTACGAACATATAGACGATATTAAACCATCTGTCGCGGCAAAATTAACGGCAGGTAAAGAGTCGGCATATACCAGTAAAAAAGTTGCCGAAATCTGGTGCGATGCACCAATAGAACTTGATCTAAAAGCCACAAGTATCCAAGATATCGATACCGAAAAAGTTGCCGAAATCCTAAAGCGCCTAGAATTTACGTCGCTTGTTCGTCGTTTGCCAAAAAACATGCAGCGCACTAACCAAACGGATATGTTTGCCCCTAAAAAAGAAGCTTCATCGACATTAAAAGAGGTTGACTGGCCAGCTACGTTATCGCTTGATGCTGACGGAGCGGCGCTTGTCCATTTAGTCGACGACACGTTCTGGGTATCGCTTGACGGAAAAACGGTTTCAAAAACGCCGCTCACAAAAGTCACCAGCAGTATTTGGCGCGCGCTTGAAATGACGCAGGTTGTTACCTATGACGCCAAGGCGCTGTATCACGCAGCGCACGAACAAGGAGTTGAGGTCAGATTTGATCAGTTACATGATCTTCGCCAAGGCGCGTTCTTACTCGATCCGCTCGCGCGTGACCGTTCAATTATGGGGCTGATCGACGATGACTTTGACGAGTCTGACACGGCAGCAGTCATGGCTGGTCTATGGCGAACCTATGACCAGCAAAAAGAGGGCTTTAAAAAAGAGCCTAAAATAGCCAAAGTAGCCCACGAACTTGATTTCCCATTGACTTACATGCTGTACCGCATGGAAAGCCGCGGTATAAAAATTGATACGAAAATCCTTGAAAAAATGAGTAAAGAACTCGGTGATGAACACGCCAAGCTTGAACAAGAAATGTTTACAATGGTTGGCTACGAATTTAATATCGGTAGTCCGGCCCAACTTTCCGAAGTGTTATTTACGAAGCTTCAATTACCGACCGCAGGGATTAAAAAGGGTAAAACCGGCTATAGTACCGGCCAAAAAGAACTCGATAAATTACGAGGCCAGCATCCCATCATTGAACTTATCGAACGAACCCGTGAACTGGCGAAACTCAAAAATACGTACGTCGATACATTGCCGCAGGCAATCGACAAAGACAGTAGGGTGCACACGACATTCAATCAGGATGTGGCAGCAACCGGTCGCCTGAATAGCGTTAATCCAAACCTTCAAAATATTCCTGTCCGTAGCGATTTAGGACGCCGTATCCGCGAGGCCTTCATTCCTGACGGTGACAAAGTATTTGTCAGTGCCGACTACTCGCAGTTTGAGCTACGTCTCGCGGCAGTGCTCGCGAACGACAAAAAACTTATCAGCGACTTTAACGGTGCAGTCGATATTCATACCAAAACAGCAAGCGAAGTGTACGGAATTCCGCTCGATGACGTGACTAAAAACCAACGTCGTGCAGCCAAAGTTATTAACTTCGGCATCCTTTATGGGATGAGCCCGCATGGATTATCGGCGGCTGCGAATATGTCATTTGTCGAAGCCAAAAAATTCATTGATCATTATTTTGAGCTTCGCGCGCCAATCCGTATATTCATCGACAAAACGCTCGAACAGGCAAAAACAGAAGGCTACGTTGAGACGTACTTTGGCCGCCGCCGCCCAACACCTGACGTGAATAGCAGTAACTTTATGGTTCGCGAAGGTGCCAAACGCGCCGCTGCTAATATGCCGATTCAGGGAACCGAAGCAGATCTTATGAAGATGGCAATGCTAAAGGTAGACGAAAAACTAAACGGCATGGGCGACCAAATCCTGCAGGTCCATGACAGTATTTTGGTCGAATGTCCCAAAGAGAATGCCGAAAAGGTCGCTGATCTTTTAAAAACAACCATGGAATCAATTTACCCCGACCTTAAGATTAAACTAGAAGTCGATGTGACTATAGGCAAAAATTGGGGTGAGCTTTAGATATGAATGATCCGCGCAAGGTTCGTATCGAGAACGTTAAAAGTCTGCTTCAAGAAATTTGCCATGTCGCTATAGCGACGGTCAACGAAGACGGGTCACCCCACAACACCCCTGTATTTGCTGGAATTAGTAATGATCTTAGGATTTTTTGGGCATCTCATCCTGATTCGGTGCATTCGCAAAACATTGATCGTAGCGAGCGGGCATTTATCGTGTTGTTTGATTCGATCAATAAAGGAGAGGGGTTGTATATCAACGCTGCGGCCCGAAAGGTTTCAACGGAAATGTTTGACGAGGGTTTGAAAGTATTAAACGACACGCGTACGCGACGCGGTCGTAATATTGTAGCGAAGGACAAGTTTTCAGATACGACACAGGTACTCTACTATGCCGAGCCTATAGAGTTATGGGTTAACGCGGTTGAAAGGGATCAGTTGGACAACATCATTCGCGACTACCGCTTCGAGGTTTCGCTTGAGGACTTGAAGCATGTTGACGGGGCTGGGGTCTAAAGCATGATAAAAGCAGTTATCTTCGATTGTTTTGGCGTGTTAACCGGCGAAGGTTTAGTGCCGTTTCGGGAGCGTCATTTTGGCCATGATGCAGAACTTCTCAAAACAAGTAAGCAATTGTCGTGGCAAATGGTTCTTGGCAAAATTACTTTCGATGAAATGCTCCAAAAATTTGCCAAGACCGCGGATATGGCTTATGAAGATGTCGTCAAAGAGATCGAGGTGTTGTCGCATACGAAGAACGAGGAATTACTTGCATTTATCAGAACAAGCTTAAAACCCATCTACAAAATCGGCGTCCTTAGCAATATTCCTGAAAATAGATTTGAAATGATTTTTGACGAAGAGGACGATGCTCTTTTCGATGCGAAAGCATTATCATGGCAAATTGGTCATGCCAAGCCTGAGCCCGAGGCATATCACATAGCCGCCGAAATGCTTGGCGTCAGTCCCCATGAAGCGATTTTTATTGACGATAGACACGCGTATCTAAAAGGTGCCGAGCGCGTAGGGATGGCGACTATTAAATACGAATCTTTTCCGCAATTTAATGCCGACTTGAACCAATTAATCGCCGGTATGGATAGGGAAATAGGGTTGACTTTTAGCCGTAAAAGTGATACCATATAGCCATGTATAGAGGCAACTCATCCAGATTTATTCCGATTATCCTTGTATTCATTGTCATTGCTATCGCCGTAGCTGCCCTTGTTTCAATTGGACGTGTTATTTTTGGCGGCGGTGACCAGCCTGACCAAGCACAGATAGATACCAGCCAGCAGGCACTTCTTGATACGAGTTCTGGTCACGGCGTGCGTATGACCGTTCGCGGCCCGATTGTCGCCGACGAAAACTTTCGTTCGTACCGAGTGACGGTTGATGCAAATAATCGTAACCTTACGGTCTATTCCGGGTATCTTGAACAAGCCCTTGACAGTAAAGACTTAGGGAATAACATTCAAGCATATGAAGAGTTTGTCTTTGCTCTTAACCGCGCGAACCTTGTTATAGGTACTCCTTTCAATAATGACAAAGATGATACCCGTGGTATCTGTGCAACTGGTAAAGTGTATGAATTTGAAGTTATTGATTCCGGTAGTATTGTTAAACGCCTATGGACCTCAAGCTGCAAAGGCTCACCTGGATCGTTCAAGGGCAGCATAACGCAGGTACAAAATTTGTTCTTGCAGCAAATCCCTGACAACCGAACGATTCTTAAGACGGTTAATCTATAGTGCTTATCCGTCGGAACGAATTCCTCCTGTTATACTAGAACAGTGATACGCGCTATTATCTTCGATTGTTTTGGTGTGCTGTACCTGGATGCAAGCCGCTATTTTTATGAACATCACGTCGTCGGATATGAACGGCTTCAACCCGAACTCCTCAGTCTTAACAAGGCCTACGACTATGGGCTATTGTCGCAAAAAGAACTCGACCAAGCGGTCAGTGACCTGACTGGTCTTGATCTTCCATTCGTGTCCGAACATATCCAGGGTGTCCATAGGCGTAATCAAAAATTACTTGAATATGCCGAAACGCTTCGTCATGACTACAAAGTAGGAATGCTCAGTAATATTGGAATCGGCGCAATGGACGAGTTTTTTAGTCCGGCTGAACGCGTACAACTTTTTGATGCGGTCGTTTTATCCGGGGAAGAAAGCCTCACGAAACCACACCCGCGCATTTTTGAGTTAACAGCCGAACGGCTAGGTTTGCAGCCGCATGAATGCGTTATGATTGATGATATCGAAGAAAACTGCGCAGGGGCAGATGCTGCCGGAATGAAGGCCATTCTATATCAATCGAACACGCAGGTAAAAGCTGAACTTAGGGCGCTACTAGGGGATAAATAGTGCCCGAACTACCCGAAGTCGAAACCGTTCGCCGCGGCCTGCAATCACTTATTGTTGGATTAAAGATTAAGGACGTATCGCACGACACCCTAAAAAGTTTTCCGAATGCGGCCGCCGATGTGGGGGAGTTTTTAACACACGCATCAATTACCGGAATTCGTCGCCGGGCGAAAGTCCTTTTGATTGATCTTTCAACCAAGTACACATTAGTTATTCACCTAAAAATGACCGGCCAGTTAGTATATCGCGGCGAGGCAGTATTTGGTGCCGGCCATCCTAATGATAGCCTGATCGGGGAGCTGCCAGACCGTTCAACGCGGGTTACCCTGGCATTTACTGATGATTCGCATCTTTACTTTAACGATCAACGCAAGTTTGGCTGGATGAAGTTACTACCCACGATTGAAGTGCCGAATATTGATTTTATGAAAAAGGTCGGTCCTGAGCCACTCGAAGCAGACTTTACCGCCAGGGAGTTTGCCGAGCGTTTTAAGCGCCGTAGTAAAACCAGCATCAAAGCAGCGTTACTCGATCAAACGGTTGTCGCGGGTGTAGGCAATATTTATGCAGACGAAAGCCTGTGGGGCGCTAAAATCCATCCAAAACGCCTCGTGAATACGATTACCGATAGCGAGTTTAAAAAACTTCACACAGAACTTCGAAGCGTTATGAATTTAGCCATCGAAAAGGGCGGAAGTACCGACAAAAATTACGTTAACGCCGAAGGAAAACGGGGAAGTTATATGGATTTTGCAAGGGTATTTCGACGCGAGGGACAGCCATGTCCACGGTGCGGTACGACCATCATCAAATTCAAAGCCGCTGGCCGCGGAACGCACATCTGTCCACATTGCCAAACCCTATAAGAATTGGTATATTTCAACTATAGACAGGATGGTTTATATATATGTCGATCCGGGTCTGAATAAACCTAAAATAGGAGGCATTTATGGCATCCGTACAAAAAATAACACCGAGCCTATGGTTTGATGATAACTGCGAAGAAGCGATAAATTTTTACGTGTCGGTTTTTCCAGATTCAAAAATTGAAATGATCCAACGCTATCCCGAAGGCGTACAGGAAGGTCCAATGAAAGATATGGGCGGTAAGGTGCTTACCGGTATTTTCCAACTGGCTGGCCAGCGTTTTCAGGCGCTCGACGGCGGTCCTATCTTTAAATTTAACGAAGCGATTTCATTCAGCGTCGAATGCGAAACGCAGGAAGAAATCGATCATTACTGGGAAAATCTTTCCGCCGTACCCGAATCCGAACAATGTGGTTGGTGTAAGGACAAATTTGGCATGTCATGGCAAATCGTACCAAAACAGCTGGGCGAATTTATGACCAGTGATGACCCGGAAAAAGTTGGCCGAGTCATGGAGGCATTTATGCAAATGAAGAAATTCGACATCGCAAAACTTCAAGAAGCGTACGACGGCAAGTAATAGACTTTACTGTGAAAACCGCCCTATTCTCTAACATGGGGAATGGGGCTGCTGCGCGTTTTCAGGTATACTGACTAGAGTGATTACGTTACTTGTTGGAGAAAATAATTTTGAGGTTACGCGGGCGATTCAAAAACTGGCGGCTGACTTTGAAGGCGCGGTCGAAAAAATTGACGGAAGCGAGCTAGAACTCAGGCAGCTACCTGATTTATTAGCTGGCGCGACGCTTTTTGCTGACAAACGGCTCGTTGTTATTAAAAATCTTTCCGATAACAAAACGATGTGGTCGAATTTCGTTGATTTTATTCCACGCGTATCCGACGACGTCCATCTTGTTATCGTCGAACCTAAACCCGACAAACGTACCAAGACGTACAAAGATTTACAAAAAGTAGCCCAGGTCCAGGAATTTAAGGTTTGGGGTGAGCGCGATGATCGCGTTGCTGAAGAGTGGGTAGTAAAAGAAGCTCAAAACCTTGGCTTTGAGCTAGACAAAAAAAGCGCGGCAAAGGTAGTGCGGCAAATTGGTGTTGACCAGTGGCAACTGTATAGAGCACTTGAAAAACTAGCGATGGTCGACAGTATCACGCCGGCAGTTATCGAGGAAATTATCGACACCAACCCAACTGAAAATGTCTTTCATTTGTTCGACGCGGCATTAAAAGGTGATTCCGCAAAGGTGCAACACATGGTCGCGACGCTCCAGCTAACCGAAGACCCGTATCGTCTTTTCGGCCTGCTGAGCGGGCAGGTATTCCAGCTTGTCGCACTTGTCCTCAGCGAAAAACCAAGTGGGGAAGTGGCAAAAGATATTGGCGTGCATCCGTATGCGCTGTCTCAGCTTGCGTCTCATGCTAAGTCACTTGGCAAAGCCAAAGTAAAAAAGATTGTTGATGCATTTGCCGAAGCGGATGCCGATATGAAATCGCTTGGCATTGAGCCCTGGATTCTTCTAGAGCGGGCTTTATTAAAGGTAGCAAACGTTACATAGCAGTGGACTTTTGTTATAATCTTTGGCAATAAGGATATTATTATCTATGTCATATGAGCAGTTACCGACAGCAGATGACAGTACTCGCCCGAAAGAAGTGCATGATGATGTCACGGCATACATCAACGCGGGTGGGCGAGGGACAAGGCTAGGTTCGATTTTAGTGCCCCATCCTGATTTCGGTGTTATAAAGGCGCTGCTCGAAGTAGGTAATCCAACAGTTGTATTGCTTGATCACCACATTCAAAAAATGGCCCAAGCGGCTATGAGAAACGTTGTTATTTCTGCCGGAGATGTGGGAATGGTTGAGGAGTATGTTCTTGAATCCTATAACCAGAATCCTGGAATAGACGTAACGACATCATCATATAGACGAGGGAATGGCGGTGATCTACTAGGTGACGTTCACGCGCACCCAGAATTATTTGCAGACCGAATACTTGTCACTAATGTTGATACAATTCTTGATTTGGATGAAAGTGATTTTTTGTCATTTCACGAAAGAACGGGCACACCAATCAGTGTCGCTTTGACGACTAGAAAGAACGTTCCTAACGAGGATGCCTTTTATGTAGACCGCCAAGGCAAAGTGATCTTTTCAAGAGAGTCTCATATGCCTGCTTCGTCTGAAAAGAATGCTTCTCGAGCTAGCGCATGGAAGGGAAGCAGTACTGGAGCCGTGGTTGTTGAGACTAACTTTATAAAAGACTTCGTAGACAGTCACGACATGGGTGAGGTTTCGCTCTATAAAGACATCATGGGTGAGGCGATTCATAATGGGGCGGTTGCCGGATACAATAATGGACGTAAGTTTTTCATGGATTTAGGCACTGTCTCTACGTGGTTGGCTGCCCAAGATTCACATGTCGTAAATCCCTATTTGAAGCGTCAATTTTAATAAAATAACGACCGAAGAGAAATCTTCGGTCGTTATTTTAGAGAATGATTACTCTATTTTGCAGCTTTTTTAGCAGCAGGTTTCTTGGCTGGGGCTTTTTTAGCTACTGCAGGTTTTGCGGCGGCTTTTGTCACAGGCTTCTTTGCGGCTACTGGTTTAGCCTCTGCTTTTTTAGCAGCTGGTTTTGCAGCGGCTTTCGCTGGAGCTTTTTTGCCTGTGGCAAGCTTTACGCCAGCTTCTTTTGCAACCTTAGAAAGCTGAGCTTTTCGGCGGGCTACGGTGTTTTTCTTCATAAGCTTCTTCTTAACGGCTGTGTCAAGTTCGCTTTGGGCAGCACTTAGGCCAGCAGCAGTGGGCTTAGCAAGAAACGCCTTTGTAGCGTCTTTGATATCGCGTTTGATGCCGACATTGCGCTCGTTGCGCTTGATCGTTTGCTTCATTCGTTTAATTGCGGATTTGATGATTGGCATTCGTGTTCCTTTTTCTTAAAAGTTATTAGTACAATCAAGGCGTAATTATAGAGGAAAACCAATGAATTGTAAAGAGGTGCGCATTCTCATGAAATAGTGAAAGAGCCAGGACTTCCATACGCGCATGGCGTCGGTAGTCCTGGCTTCTTCGAAGCGTCGTTCTTGTTCAGTTGCTGGAAATCCTCGAGCAATTCCGTGGAGGGTAGGCATCATCAGAGATACGCTGGTTGGAGGCGCGTTGTATGGAGGCGCCGAACCACATGCAGAGACCGCAGAGGAAGAGCGTGACGCCCATCCAGATGATGACGCCGGCTTGAGCGAAGATGCCGATCAGGACGAAGAAGATACCTAGTCCGATCGCTATTCCGCTCAGCGCGTTGACTACGCCGGTGGTCTTGAAAACAGGCTTGTTGCTCATGTGAGTCTCCTAAACTCTGCTATGAAGTCGTAAGCTCCAATGGTGAAGAACATTCGAATCGAAGGCCGTCCCAGTAGGACGATACTTATATTATAACAAATTAAACTACTATTGTCAAATAGAGGGAATTCTGTTGACGCCATCAAACCACTTATGGTATAGTGAACCCAAATCCCAAATAAAATAAAAAGCAGGAAATAACCTCAATGAACGATGGCAACGCCAAGCAGCAAATCGTCGATAAGATCAAAAATAGTAGCAATATTTTGGTCACTGTTAGCGCCAACCCATCGGTTGATGAGCTAAGTGCGGCATTAGGGCTGACACTCATGCTCAATAAGCTGAATAAACATGCAACAGCGGTGTTTAGCGGCGCGATTCCTCCTGCAATTACTTTTTTGGACCCCGAAAAAACGTTTGAAAACACCGTCGATAGCCTCCGGGATTTTATTATTGCTCTTGATAAAGAAAAAGCGGATCACCTGCGCTACAAAGTTGATGGGGACGTCGTAAAGATCTTCATTACGCCATACCGGACAACAATTACTGGTGATGACCTTGATTTTAGTCAAGGTGACTACAATGTTGAACTTGTTTTGGCACTTGGGGTTAAAAACCAGGATAGTTTAGACAGCGCACTTGCCGCGCACGGCCGTATCCTGCACGATGCAACGGTGGCAACAATTAGTGTCGGAGATACCAAAAGTGAACTGGGCAACGTTGACTGGCGCGAAGAAACAGCCAGTAGTTTGAGCGAAGTACTAGTGGGCCTAAGCGATTTGCTAAAAAGCGACAAAGCACTTCTTGACGAACAAACCGCAACGGCGTTCCTGACGGGTATCGTTGCGGCAACCGACCGCTTTAGTAATAACCGCACGTCATCGCGGGTAATGACCGTCGCCGCACAACTTATGGGTGCTGGCGCGAACCAACAGCTGATTGCCTCAAAATTAGAAGAAGCGCACGAAATCGGATCAGGGGGCAAACCGGACAACGGGACAACGAACCAAAACTCTGACGGCACCACTGATCTATCCGAAGACCAGCCAACAAAAGTGAATAAAAAAGCTGCTTCGGACAAAAAAGCTGCAAAAACGGAAGAAGCGAAAAAAGCCGACGGTGAACTTGATATCTCGCATGAAAAAGAAGGTGACCTTGATCAGGTAGCACAGGAAACAGCTGCCGAAAAGCAGGCTGAAGCAGCCAAAGAAGCCGAGGAAGAACTAGCAAAACAAACACCTGTTGCAACACCTGAACAAGTGAATGCCGCAAAGGAAGCGGAGCAGAATTTAGCTGAACAGCTAGCAAAGACAGCCCCAGCAGCCATTGGTGCAACCCCATCTGTCGCTGATCTTCAGGCAGATCTTGCTGCCGCCAATGCTGAAGTTGACCAAGCGGCAACACAGTCGCCAACGACTACGAATGACGTTCCGCCTCTAGCTGGTGCTGTCGGTGGAGACCAATGGAAAAATGACGCGGGTGAACCTGCGATGGGTGGAACGCTAAATGCAACGACCGAACAAGCAGCCGAAGAATCACGACGGGCAGCCGACGATGATCGTAATCGGACTATTTTGAGTCACGGTGGTAATGGGTATATTGCCGACAGTACAGCGCCAGCATACCAATCACCTTTGAATTCATCGACTGCTCCTCCGGAAGAACCTTCGGTCGTCGATCCTTTCCAGAACGTTACGGCATCGGCAAATAATGATACTGCGCCGACTGCGTATGTCGCGCCAGTGCAACCAACCGAAACGTTAGCGCAACTTGATGAACAAACAAGAGCACCGCACGAAGATGCGCGGGCAGCGATTAATGCCGCGTTTGAAGCGGCACCAATTCCGGCACCAAGTTCCGCGCCCCAACCGCAGGCATTTCCAGCTCCAGAGGGTAGCTCGCTTCCTCCTGTTGGGCTGCCACCGCTTCCGCCGTTACCAGATTTCTCAACATTGCCTCCGTTACCTTCGCAGCCGCCAGCTGACACAAGCGGTCCTTCAGGTGCACTGCCACCCGAAAAGCTAGAGGATATGTTTAAACCTGCGCCTCCAGCGCCTGCTGCACCCGCGCCGACAGCTCCTGATCAATTCAAGATTCCTGGCCAATCCTAAGTCTTGATAATAAAGTGATTTAATCCCAGGTCGTTCCCTAAAAGGGCGATCTGGTTTTCGTAATCACCACGCTGCGTATGATGGGCTTTCATAACGGTGATGATGTCATCTTTGATCTCGCGCGCGTCAATTGTTTCATTAATTTCTTCGGGCAAGCGGCCTGCTTCCATATAAATCCAGTCGGTGTTCATGTTCTTATGCTGGTTATTCGGCAAGCAGAATAGCCGAATTCGTATAAACTTTTCGTCTTGGGATTTTAGGCGGTAAAATGCTAAGCAGGCAGCTCTTGCGGCGACAATATGATCAATGTGGCCAGTAAGGCCGTTACTGTCCAGGCTCATAAATTCAATTTCAACGTCACCAGCTTCATTCCGAAGAACTTCTTTTACTAAATTTTCGACTTTTCCGGCGATTTCGATCATAGAAAGGTTAGATAAGGTGCCGTCAGTATATCCAAAATGATGCATTGACGTTGCACCAAGCAACTCACCAGCTTTGTGCCATTCCTGCAGGCGCGTACTGCCTAAATCGGGATCATTATCTGGATTTGTGCCATTTTCACCAGCTGTCAGGGTGACAAGATGCAGTTCGGTTTCAGCCCGGGTTTCAAGTAATAACGTTCCGCAAGGTCCGAATGCTTCGTCGTCGGGATGAGCAAAAATACCAAAAATAATTTTCTTCATGATTTTAGTATAGCCGATTACATTCCCATAGACATGAAGAGAGCCCGCTGATGGACTCGCGCTGATGATATTCATCAGGGGGGTCTCTTCATACGGGCTCGGTGTTACATTCCACAGAAACCTTGGCTGGGAATCAGAACGCGAGGAACATGTTTCAGTCCTGCGCGCTGTTCTCCAGACGCTTCAAAAGCCGGGCGGCTCTGGGTTTGCCAAACACCTCTGTCTCGTCACCGAGATTTTCGAGATGTAAGGCAATGGTGTTGATGCAGATGATGCCCATTTTTCGCAGATCTGCATCGTGCCAATCCCCAGTCTCGTTGATGCTCATGGCATCGTCAAAGACGTACCGTACCAGTTTCTTTAGACGCCTGCGCCTGAGGAAGGTCAGTCTGTAGTGTCGGTACTCCAACTCCTGGGCAACGTAGCCCCAGAGGTTCTTGCGCTGACGACGTTTAATGCTCCATGCCATAATAGCTCCATTGGTCGAGTTGATACAGAGCGTGCACACTGTTATGTAACGCTACTATTTTAACATAGAATGGTAAAATAGTCAATCAATTGAGAACAAAACAGAGAGGGGGTATACTGGTGAAATGCTAGATGGAATAATTCTTATAGACAAGCCAGCTGAAATGACCAGCTTTGGCGTCGTGGCGCGTGTTCGCCGCGTCTTGACCCAGCAGGCGGGTAAAAAGGTCAAAGTAGGACACACGGGGACACTTGACCCATTCGCGACCGGCCTTATGATCCTAGTTATTGGCAAAGAATGTAAAAACGCGGGTACATACAGCAAGCTCGACAAAGTGTATGAAGCGACGGTTCGATTAGGGCAATCCAGCACAACCGGAGACCCGGAGGGCGAAATTACTGATGTTTCCGACAAACAACCGACCCGCCAAGAAGTTGAAAATGCATTGAAGCAGTTTACGGGTGAAATTTCACAGCGCCCACCTATTTTTAGTGCTATTAAAATAAACGGCCAGCGCGCATACAAACTCGCACGTGACGGGCAGGAAGTCGAGATTCCGCTCCGCACGGTTACTGTTTATAGCCTTGAACTTTTAGATTACACCTATCCCGAGGTTAAAATTCGGGTACATGTCAGTAGCGGCACATATATCCGAAGCCTAGCGGTGGACATCGGAAAGGTCCTGGGGACGGATGCGTATTGTACGGATCTACGACGTATATCAATAAGCAAATGGAACGTATCAGATGCCAAACAGCTCAGCGACCTCGGCATTGTAAGTTAAAGGACAGAGTGCTTAAATAGGCATATGAACCGGTGGGCAAAACAAAAAGGGTTTACGCTTGTTGAACTCCTTATCGTAATCGTTGTCATCGCAATTTTGGCTGCCATTACGATCGTCGCGTTCAATGGTATACAAGAACGTGGTCGGCAAGCAAAAATCCAAGCCGATCTTGGGCAAATTGAAAAAGCAATTTTTGCTGCGCGTATTCAATCAGGTAAAACGCTATGGAGTATTTCGAGCGGGTCGGGTGTAACGGCTGACGCTTGCGGAAGTATGGCAGCTGGAACGGACTTTGCGGCACTGCCCAAAACTGATGCGTGCTGGGTAAAGTATCTCGATACGCTAGACAGAATTAGCGTGGCAGGTGGAGTGAATGTCCGTAATATTGTCGACCCATGGCAGCGCCCGTACTTCATATACGAGAATGAAGGCCGGACAACGCCGACGGACTGCACCAAAGATATACTTGGAAACTTTAAAAATCCTCATGTGCAGTGGGACGCGACCAATACACGTAACGTCTCCAATAGTTTGACGAATTGTTAAATCGTCGATTTGGTAGACGATATATATAAAGAACTATTGACGCAACAGATTTAAATCGGTATATTCGTACGGGTTCGATAACCTTCGGACATGGTTCGAGAGTGAAAGTGAGATACTGAGACGCAATGAGTGATGAGCTACCTCTTAATCCCCGCGACAAGGAGAAAGATCCGTTCGCGGGAATTAAAAAGGCTGATGAAAAGGCTGCCCAAACGTCTGAGAATACCCGAGGCCGACTTGGGCGAACGGTGAGGAATTCAACTGCTCGGCACGTAGACCTCAATCCAACAGAAGGGAAGAAGTCTCGTCGAGGTAAGAAGAAAGGCAATCCCAAAAGTTAACCCCTGACTCTCCTCGATCCATCCGTGACTTCCTAGACTCATATGTAGTCTAGGAAGTCACGGTACGACAATTTCCTCTAACCTGTTGAAAACTGTGCACAACTCTGTTACAATATCTCGTGATGATTACAGCAGATAACAAAGCCAAGGCACTTGCTTTGACACAGACTCACAAAACCGACGTCGGTAGCCCACAGGCACAGGCATCTGTTTTAACGGTTCGTATCAAGGAGATTACCGAGCACCTAAAGACTAACAAGCACGACCACATGGCTCGTCGCGGACTTATTCAGATGGTCGGTCGTCGCAAACGATTGCTCAAATACCTCGAATCAAAAGATTTCGAAAGCTACAAAGCAGTCGTCGCCGCACTAAAACTCCGCAAATAAACAAGGCGGAGTTTTTTAGGTTGCGTCTTACTAAATTTTAAGACAACCAGACCTTTTATTTTGGAAGGTCTTTTAGCTGTCTAATGCATTAAGTTATATAATTAAGGAGGGGCGAATTACGTATGGCGTCTGAAAAGATGGAATTTGAACGTACTTCTTTCGAATCACCTAACGGTGATGCCGAAATTGATAAACTAACAGAACTGCGTAATTTGCGGTGGTTAGATAATCATCTCCCGGGAATTATTTACAGGTATCCAGGTAACTTCGCGTTAGTGTTCGCTGATATGGATAACCTCAAAGAGGTAAACGACGAATATGATCATGACGAGGGCGATCAATATATCGCAAATGTCGCCCACGTACTTCGCGAGATGCTTCGCCGAGACGACTCGGTCGTTATTCGCATATCAGGAGACGAGCTGATAATTTTGCTGATGGGCGTGAGTAGCGAAGAGAATATGAATCTAGCAATCTCACGTTTTACGGAAGAGCTTGATGATATTGGAGCGCCCACATCATTTGGCGGCGTCGTTCACATGCCAGGTCAGACAGGTGAAGATTTAAAAAAAGCGGCGGATGCTGCATCGCAGTTCAATAAGCATCAAAGGCAAATAGCTAATCTCACCGTTGTTCAAATAGAAGCTATAGGAGATGCGGCGGTAGGGTTGGAAGCTGAGGGTATATCGCTAAGGGGGCTTGCAGGTAGGGTCGAGGCTCTAAGGTTGGCTGGTATACTTCCTCCGTCGAAGTCCTAGGGGCATGAGTGAGGCCTCGTACCTTCGCGTGAGCGTTGGTAGCGAGGCCTTGTTGAAGCACTCAGGCAGTGGCAGTGCGGATCCTGGCACGGGCGTTGCGGCGCTTCAGCACACGACGCTCGTCCTCGGACTGACCGCCCCAGACACCGTGGTCTTGGTCGGACGCGAGAGCCCACGCGAGGCACTGCTCAAGCACGTCACAACGGCGGCACACCTGCTTGGCTTCTTCGATCTGGAGGATCGCGCGGCCGGTGTTGCTGATGGGGAAGAACAGTTCCGGATCCTCATTGAGGCAAACGGCTTTGTGACGCCAATCCATGGCGGTATATCCCTTCACGTCGGAGCTGAGTGATACTTCAGTAACACTATAACATACTATACAAAATAAAGCAAGCATTATAGAAGATAATAATCCTTGTCAACGAGCTCTATTATTTAGTTTAGGCAGCTAAACAGTGTATAATGAAAACATCACTCGCTACCGGCGATTTAAGTGGTGGATACAGGAATTCTCTCACTGAGAAACTCTGCACCCGTTACTTATCGTTTTAATATAAAAGGCGAGTGATTATAAAGAGGAGGACTTAAGATGTCTACGATTAACCCTAACGGCAAAGAGATCATCTCTGTTACCACTGATCTTTGTGGCAAACCATTAACACTTGAAGTTAACCGCGTCGGTTTTCGTACCAGCGCTAGCGTCCTTGTAACCTACGGCGAAACTGTCGTACTAGGTACTGCAATGGTTGGCAAAAAACCAATGAGCGGCATGGATTATTTTCCGTTGTCGATCGACTACGAAGAAAAATTTTATGCAGCTGGCAAAATCAGCGGTAGCCGTTTTATCAAACGCGAAGGCCGCCCAAGCGACGAAGCGATTTTGATCGGCCGTTTGATTGACCGCCCAATCCGTCCGCTATTTCCAAAAGGCTATCGTCAAGAAGTCCAAACTGTTGCCAGTGTCCTTTCTATGGATCCAAACTTCCGTCCTGACATGGTTGCGATGATCGCTGCAAGTACTGCACTTATGCTCACTGGCGCACCATTTGACGGCCCTGTTGCTGGCCTTCGCGTCGCACGCGTAAACGGTGAATTCAAAGCTTTTGCCACGGCGGAAGAGCGCGAAGAAAGCGACCTGGATATTGTCGTTGCTGGTATTGAAAGCGGTATCACGATGGTTGAAGCTGGCGCGAACCAGGTGACAGAAGATGTCATTGGTGACGCACTTGCATGGGCATACGAACAGCTTCAGCCAGCGATTAAATTACAAAACGAACTAGTTAAAAAAGTTGGTGTCGAAGCTCTTAAATACGAACTAGTCCTTCCAAACGAAGCGTTCCAAGCTATCGTTGATGAATGGGTTTCTGACAAACTTGGTGAAGATATCCGCCGTCCATACCCAGAACGAAACGAACTAGTGGCAACGCTTCGTGACCAGTTCCACGTGGCTATGGTCGAAAAATTCGGCGACGAAGATTACAAAATCCTACGTGACGAATACGACGAAGCCTTTACGATGGCGCTTCACAAAGATGTTCGCCGTGGCATCGTTGAAAGCGGTACGCGCCCAGACGGCCGTAAACTTGATGAAATCCGAGTCCTAAGCTCAGAAATTGGCATCTTGCCACGTGCGCATGGTTCATCATTATTTACCCGCGGCCTGACACAAGGCATGAACATCATCACGCTCGCGCCGCTCAGCTACTCGCAAATGGTTGATACGATGGAGCAAAACGACTACCAACGCCGTTACATGCACCACTACAACGCGCCAGGCTATACGGTTGGCGAAGTCCGTCGTCTTGGTTCACCAGGCCGCCGCGAAATCGGTCACGGCTACCTTGCTGAACGCGCGGTCATGCCAGTACTTCCAACCGAAGAAGAATTCCCGTACGCAATCCGAAGCGTAACAGAAATCATGAGCCAGAACGGTTCTACCAGTATGGCCGCTACTTGTAGTAGTGTCCTTGCGTTAATGGATGCCGGTGTGCCGCTAAAAGCGCCTGTATCTGGTATTGCCATGGGACTCATGATGGACGGTGACAAGCCATACGTCCTAAGCGATATTGCCGATGCCGAAGATTTTGCCGGTGACATGGACTTCAAGGTAACTGGAACAGAAGCCGGTATCACGGCAATTCAAATGGACATGAAAGTCCATGGGCTGCCCGTAGAAATCCTCCGTGAAGCACTGACTAAAGCAAAACCAGGCCGCCAGCATATTCTTGAACACATGATTTCAACAATCGCGTCGCCGCGTCCTAACCTTAGCCCGTATGCTCCACGCATTGAAAAGATCAAGATCAATCCTGACAAGATTGGTGCAGTGATTGGCAAGGGCGGGGAAGTCATTAACAAGATTACCGCCGAAACTGGTGCCGAGATTGATATTAAAGAAGATGGCCTGATTACCGTTGCCGCAAGCGATACTAAAAATATCGAAAAAGCGATCAATTGGATTAAGTCACTTACCGAAGAACCAGAAGTCGGTCACATTTACGAAGGTAAAGTTGTCAGCATCAAAGATTTTGGCGCATTCATCAATATCCTACCTGGCATTGACGGAATGGTTCACATTTCAGAACTATCAAATGAACGTGTCGAAAAGGTTGAGGACGTGATTCACGAAGGTCAGATTGTCAAAGCCAAACTGGTTGGCATTGACGAACGCGGCCGACTAAGCCTGTCATTAAGAGACATAGAACAGTAGTCTGTAATATTAAAGAAAACGAGGCCATCGAGCCTCGTTTTCTTATACTGCCGTAAGGTATAATTAAATTTATGAGCAAGCAGCAGGAACTCGATAAGTTAAAACAAGCAATTTTGGATAATAACATTTGTCCCGAACTTGCTGCACAAGCGACGAATCTTGTCATGGGCGACGGTAATTTAGATACTGACATCGTGTTTATTGGTGAGGCGCCAGGCAAAAACGAAGACGAGCAGGGACTGCCGTTTGTCGGTGCGGCGGGGAAGTTCTTGAACGAAATGCTGGGAGAAGCGGGTATGCAGCGAAGCGACGTGTATATTACCAACATTGTTAAATACCGCCCGCCGAATAACCGTGATCCTTTGCCTGAGGAGAAGAAGGCTTTTTGGCCGTATTTACTGAAACAGCTGCAGATTATTAAACCGAAAGTGGTGATTACGCTCGGTCGCCATAGTATGGAATATTTTTTGCCAGACATGAAAATCAGCCAAATTCATGGCCAGCCGAAACGGATTCAATTTGGCGATGATAAACTGGTCATTATTCCACTGTATCATCCGGCGGCTGCGTTATATAACGGCGGTATGCGACAAACGTTAATTGACGATTTTGTGTCGGTTCCAAAGATTATTGAAAAAATTTAAGATTGATGCCGATTGACAATTTCTTTGCCAATCATAGCAACTCGGCCTAGCGAAAACCAAAGCGGATGCCGATGGGAATCTTTCCCTGTAGGCGGGTGAAGTTCGAAATAATGAGCATTAAGGTTTTCGGCGGTCTTCTGGTTTGATTCTGCGCGCGCTATACGGCTGCCATTAGCCCGATGAATTGCAATGGAAGCGTCTTGAAAAAGCACAGGATGCACCTTCATGTATTCGAATGCCATTTGAAGATTGAATATCAGACGTAACAACCTTTGACTGATGTTCATGAAGGCTGTATTTTGAAGGGTCGATAGTTATTATTTTTAGTGGTTTTTGTGTATAAAGTCAATGAACTCTGTTAGCCTTAAAGGTGATTAAGAGACTTTAGTCTCAGGGTGCTTAACTAGCTCTTTACCCAGAATAGCTGCTCTACCTAGGGATATCCAAAAGCGATGCCCTAAAGGCTTTTCGTCAGCACCTGCGCTAACCTCGAAGTAATTAGCACCGAGAGCTTCGGCAGTTTGTTTGTTGGTTTTTCGACGTGATATCTGGCTACCCTCAGCTCTATATACGTTGATAGGTACGTCTTCGAACTTTTCCGGATTTGCTCTCTTGTATCTAGCAAGCTTTCTGGCGAAACCAGCCGTGCCCATACCAGCAGCTACTAGTGCGCTATCCATACTGATAGGTGTTGTTTTACCTTTGATCTTTTTAGTCGGCTTCTTTTCATCACGGTCATAGGCAGTTATCCTTGGCCCGGAAACTCTTTCGGCTATCTCTGGGTCTGGGTCACGTGACTGAGCTTCAAACGTTTCCATTAAGTAACGATCAACCTGTTTGTCCTCATGCGTCATAGCGGCCATAAGTTTAGGCAAAAACCAATTCCGGTCGTTGACAGGTTCAAGAAGATCGACACTTTCAACCTTTATGTTGTTGTCTTCAAGTGCTGTGCCTTCAAACATGCTAGCGACGGCTTTCGCACCTAACGAGAACCCTATAAGCCCTGCCTTATCTAGGTCTTCAAGACCTAAGGCTCTCACGGCTTCTAGCTGGAGACGAGCGTGATCCGAAAAACTGCCGCCAAGCAATTTTAATTTTTGACGAAGAGTAGTTTTCCCCGAAGTCTCGTGAAGACTAGTGCCGGGAGTATCTATAGCAATAATACGAGCACCCATAGCATCCGCGAGTACCCCGTCATGCAGTTGGTCTAATTCGACATCCGTAAAAGAGAGAAAGTGGCGGGGCATGAGGTAGGTTTTCCCTACACGTATAGGGTTGCCGTTCTCGTCTTTTTCAGGGCCTTCAGGCCGCGCATCTGCGATGTGGATACGTATACCATTTGAAGTGTAGAGGTCAGACAGGACTGTTCCAAGTCGTTCATCATCCAGTTCGTACTTTCCAAACTGTTCATCGTCCAGCTCATATTTAGCTGGATCGAGGATAATGGTTTCTGGATGAGTTTCCGACGAAGTCATATTACCTTTTATTATATTACTTTTATGGCATAAAGTCAACTATTTTCCAGAGGCGGCTTGCATAAATCGTCCGTATTTGCTATACTAAAGCCACTTACTAATGAGGGCCACTCATTCCAAACCGACCAATTAGGCCTTCACCTCAAGTTTTGAAATTAATTTTTATTCCAAATAACCAAAAGGAGAAACAACAATATTATGGGTCAACGAAGACTCTCTACGCCCCAAGGCGATGACAAAGCAAAGCGTCCGCAGCAACAACCGCAGCAGCGTCCAAAATCAAACAACTCGGTACTAAACAGCACGACGATTCGCAAAGGCGAAGTATTTCGCGCGCAGCGCCGTACTAGTGAAAACGTAAACGTCCGTGCTTCCCAGCACGTGATTAACGTACCTGTCAACAAATCTATCTATAACGGCTACCAAGGCCGTCAATATAGTCTAGCCGACCAAAAGAACGTTCCTCGTACGAACGGGCCGAAACTACGGATTATCCCAATCGGTGGCCTAGGTGAAATGGGTATTGGCAAAAACATGATGGCGATCGAATACGATAACGACATCATTGTAATTGACTGTGGATTCTTGTTCCCGGGTGCAGATTACCCAGGTATTAACTACATCACGCCGGATATTAGCTATCTAGAAGAAAACAAGCACAAAATTCGTGGCCACATATTTACGCACGGACACCTTGACCACATTGGTGCGTATCGCCACGTTGCAGATAAAATTCCTGCACCTGTATATGCCAGCAAATTTACGCTTGGTATGCTTCAACGCACCATGGAAGAAGCAACCAGTGGATATGAACCACAGTACAACGAACTTGATCCAGAATCGCACGAACGCGTGCAGCTTGGGGACAGTTTTTCAGTTGAGCTTGTCCGAGTTAACCACTCGATTCCTGACGCGACAGCAGTCGTTATCCGCACACCGCTCGGTGTCGTGATTGATACGGGTGACTGGCGTATGGAAGAAAACCCAGTCGACGGCAAAAAGTTCGACCTTGAACGCATGACTGAAATTGCCACTACCGAAGGCATCTTGATGCTTATGAACGAGTCAACGAACTGTGAATCCGAAGGTACGCATACCCACGGCGAATTCGATATCCAACGCAGTATGGGTGAAGTGATGGAAAAATACCCGAACTCACGCCTTATTCTTAGCTGTTTCTCATCTCAGATTCACCGTATGCAGGTCATTTTGGAAGAAGCTAAAAAACACGACCGTAAAGTCGCGTTTGCCGGCTATTCAATGATCCAGAACCTTGAAGTAGCCCTTCGTGCCGGTGTCATCAAAGTGCCAAAAGACGTCGTCGTGAAGATGGAAGACGTCGTGAAATTACCTGACGGTAAAGTAACCATCGTCTGTACTGGTTCACAGGGTGAATTCAACGCCGTGCTTAACCGTATGGCAACTGGTTCACACAAATTTATCAAGATCAAAAACTCTGACGTCATCGTCTTTTCATCAAATGCCATTCCTGGTAACGAAAAGTACGTTGTCCGTACCGTTGACGGTCTGATGCGCGAAGGTAGCGAAGTCATTCAGAATGGCAAAACTCACCTAACGGGTATTGGTCCGCTTCACCTTTCAGGACACGGATACTACGACGATCACGTGAAACTGATTAACGCGCTTAATCCAAAATACTATCTGCCAATTCACGGTGAATTCCATATGCTCGTACATAACGCCGAGCTAGCCGAAAAAGAATGTGGTATTCCACGCGATAACATTTTTGTCTGCGACAGCGGTGACGTGATAGAAATCACTACTGAAGGCGCTAAAAAAGCCGGACGTGTTCCTGTTGGCGGCATGATGTATGACGACGCTGGTGCGCTTGTTAGTGAAGTCGTTCTAAAAGACCGTATTCACATGGCAGCCGAAGGCATGTTCGTGGTTGTGCTAACTGTCCAACGAGGCAGTGGCCGGCTAATGACTAGCCCTGATATCATTTCACGCGGATTTATTTACCTGCGTGACAGCGAAGAACTAATGGGCATGATCCGTCAGTATCTAAAGCAAAAAGTTGCCCGCAGCTTTAGCGGTAAAAAAGTCGATCTTGACGTTATCAAGAAAGAACTCAAAGACGAAATTACGCACATTCTGTATGATCAGACCCGTCGTACGCCAATCGTTATTCCTGTGATTAACGAAATCGGTGGAAGCGGTGGTGGCCAAGGTGGTAACCAGCAGAACAACCGCCAGCAAGGTAATCCTGCCGAGCGTCGCGATACCCGGCCACCGTACGTAAAAGCTACTCCAGCGCCAGCTATTCCTGCTCCACAAGTGCCCGACACTGAAGCGGTTGAGCCTCGCGCTCGCATTGATACGCGCGGCTACTAACGCTTTTCGCGTCAAACCATAAGCCTCTTGCAAAACATTGTAATTTTTGCTATAATATGTCATATCAATCTAAAGCCAAAGCGCTTATAATAAAGAACAGATATGGCCAAAAGAAAAAGATCAACACGCGCAAAGGGTAAAGCCAAAGCTACCGCACCACAACACAGTCTACCGACTGGGTTTTGGGCACAGGTTGGCGCGGTATTCCTGGTGGCAATCTCAATTCTGTTTGTTGTTGCTTGGTTCGGTGCAGGCGGCCCGGTACTTGAATGGCTACATAAAGCCGCGCTTGATACGATCGGCTACGCCGTATACGTCGTGCCGCTATTATTCGTATATGTAGCAGTCGAGATCTTTAGGGCAGAGAACAACCGTTTGTCATTTGTCATGAAGCTTGCAACGGCAGTATTAATCGTATGGTTCGCTGGATTATTCGGCCTTATGAAAAACGACACGGGTAAAACAACCGGTGGGTTTGTAGGAGATACGGCCAACAGCGCGATGCTGGCCCTTGTTGATACGGCTGTCGCAGCATTCGTATACGTACTACTCATCCTTGTCACGACTTTATTCGTACTACGCGTGTCACCATTTACTGTTATCAAAAAACTATGGCAATTATCACGCCGTGATCTGTCCGAAGAGGAAGAAAACGTCAAAATTATGCGTAAAGCTGCCGAAGCCGGGGCTAAACCTTCGACTATTGGTGAACTAAAACTAAATGCCGGCGTACCGACACTCGATCACGCCGCCGACAAAAAACAATCGCACTTGTCTAGCCTGAGAGGCAGTATAACCCAGGACAAAGCAGCCGAAGACCAAGCGGCACTTGTTGCGGTGAGTGACCCTAACTGGCAATCACCGAGCCTTGATCTGCTCGAAAAAAAGCAATCACCAGCTGATGCGGGTGACGTGCAGCAAAACGCCCAGACCATTCACGATACGTTGGCTGAATTTAGTATTGATGTCGAAATGGAAGGTGCTAACATTGGGCCAAAAGTAACGCAGTACACGCTTAAACCACCAAGTGGGGTGAAATTAACGCGCATTACGGCGCTTGAAACAAACATTGCCCTTAACTTGGCCGCGCAAAGCCTTCGTATTGAGGCGCCGATTCCTGGTCAGCGTGCAGTCGGTATTGAGGTACCAAACCTGAAAGCAGCTGACGTACGTCTGTACGGTATCCTAACCGCTAAACAGTGGAATAACGCCCGCGAGCCGCTCAGCTTTGCCATAGGTAAGGATATTTCAGGTGATGCCGTGATCGGTGAGCTAAATAAAATGCCACACCTTTTAATCGCTGGTCAGACGGGTAGTGGTAAATCCGTTATGATTAACACGCTATTAACCAGTTTGCTTTACCGCAACAGTCCAAGCGAAATGAAACTGATTTTGGTTGACCCAAAGCAAGTTGAAATGGCACCGTACGAGGATATTCCACATCTTTTAACCCCCGTTATTACCGAACCTGAAAAAACGATCAGCGCACTTAAATGGGCGGTAAATGAGATGGAGCGCCGCTACAAGTTACTCGCCGAAGAGAAATTCCGGGACATTCAAAGCTATAACCAGAAAATTCAGTCAGGCAACCAGAAAATCACAGTGCCCGATGAGGACGGCAATGAGCAGCAAGTTGATAACGGGGCAATGCCATACATCGTGATCGTCATTGACGAGCTTGCCGACCTGATGATGGTTGCCGCCCGCGACGTCGAAGCATTGATCGTGCGTTTGGCGCAAAAAGCCCGTGCTGTTGGTATTCACTTGGTGCTTGCCACGCAGCGTCCGTCGGTTGACGTTATTACCGGTCTGATCAAGGCCAACATTCCTGCGCGTATTGCTTTTACGGTAGCCAGCCAAATCGATAGCCGTACTATTTTGGACCAAGCCGGTGCCGAAAAATTACTTGGCCAGGGTGACATGCTGTTACTGACACCAAGTATGAGCAAGCCAAAACGTATCCAGGGCGCGTGGGTTATGGACCAGGAAGTCATCAAGATTACTGATCATTTGCGTATGCAGTCTGCGCCTCAATATAACGAAGAGATTGTTTCACAACCCGTCCAACTAAATGGCAAGGGCGGGGTTGTCATGGACTTTGACGGTGGCGGTGACGACGATATGTATAAAGATGCCATTCGTGTTGTGGTAGATAGTGGCAAGGCTAGTACTAGCCTGTTACAGCGACGCCTCCGCGTTGGCTACGCTCGTGCAGCACGCTTGATCGAGACTATGGAAGAACAAGGTGTGATTGGCCCAGCAGATGGTTCTAGGCCACGTGAAGTGCTGATTAGCAGCCTTGACGATGTTACCGGTGGTGAAGTCTAGCTTTTTCCACAGATTATTGGTATAATACTAAGGTTATTAACTCGGCTTATACCAGATATAAGCATCCATAAGGATTCCAGAGGAGGAAACTTTTATGAAAGAATACGAACTTACCGTTCTTATTCACCCTGATCTCGAGGCAGACATCGAGACGCCACTCAAAAAAGTGCGCGATATCATTAAAAACGCTGGTGGTGAAATCACTACCGAAGACAACTGGGGCAAGAAAAAACTTGCGTACAAAATCAACAAAGAAGATTTTGCCGTGTATGTCTACATGGATGTTAAGCTTCCAGCAGACGCACCACTAAAGATTAGCAACACATTCAACATTACCGATGAAGTTATCCGCTACCTATTGGTAACAGTTGACGAAAAGGGACGAAAAGCCCTTGAAGAAGCAAAAAACCGAACGTCTCGCGACGATCACAAAGAAGAGGAGTAGGGAAGTATGGCCAAAAGCATCAACCAAGTGATTTTAATGGGACGTTTAACACGTGACCCTGAAGTCCGAACGACAAGCACAGGTAAAACGATTACAAGCTTTAGTCTTGCGGTTGATCGCGGCGGCCAAGACGACCAAGCAGACTTTTTTGACATTACCGCGTGGGAAAAGCTAGGGGAACTTGTTAGCCAGTATCTTTCAAAGGGACGCCGCTGCCTCGTGCAGGGACGACTTCGCCAAGATAGCTGGGACGACAAAGAAACCGGCAAGAAACGCAGTAAAGTCGAAGTAGTGGCGACAGACGTTACTTTCCTTGACGGTCCTAGCGGCGACAACGCTGGCCCATCAAACAATTCAAATTCATCGAATTCTAATAGTACTAAAAAATCTGACGACGTGGTAATCGAAGATATCGACGACAAGCCAATCGACCTCAGTGAAATTCCATTCTAAGGAGAACAAGAATGATTAACAAACGATTCAAAAAAGACGCACCAGCGTATTTTGACTACAAAGACGTAAAGACCTTACAGCGTTTCATTAACATGTATGGTCAAATCGAACCTATTGCAAAGACTGGCCTAAGCGCTAAACAGCAACGACAGCTATCAACAGCTATCAAGCGTGCACGTCACCTTGCACTACTTCCATTCGTCGTATCTAACTAATATTTAGAAAACTGATGCGTTGCACATATTATGTATGCGCAACGCGCCGGCATTTCTAAGGAGAAATCTCATGTACCAACCAACTGATCTAAAAAAAGGCGTTGTGTGTCAGATTGACGGCAAGCCCTACCGCGTTATTGAATACGGCCAAAAAGTCATGGGTCGCGGCGGCAGTATTGTGAATGTTAAGTTAAAGAACTTGATTGATGGCAGTGTTATTCCTAAAACTTTCAAGGGACAGGATAAAATCGAACGCGCCGAAGTGAACAACAAGACTGTCCAGTATCTGTATAACGACGCCACTGATTTCTTTTTCATGGATCCTGAAACGTTCGAACAGTTTCAGCTATCAACTGATATCGTAGACAGTGCAGCGGGCTACCTAAAAGAAGGCGACACGCTCAACCTACAATTCTTTGAAGACCGCGTGATTAACGTTGAACTACCAAAGAACGTTTACCTAGAAGTGACGTATTCTGAGGACGTCGTAAAGGGCGACACCACAAGCAGCGTACTAAAAGATGCGACACTTGAAACAGGGATTACTGCTAAAGTTCCTTCGTTTATCAAGACAGGCGATATCATATCTGTCGATACGACCACTGGCGAATACCGCGAACGCAAGAAGTAGTTACGTAGTATAATGGGGCTATGGCCAAGGCCCAAAAAACAAAAATCCAGATACTTAAAACACACGTTTCCACGAATTATTCGTTGTACATGCCAGCTAAAAAACGCCACCGGATTTTTATTTGGGTGGCGTTTTTTATTTTTGCGGTCATTATCGCAGGGCAATTAGCGTATCCAGCTGACCGAGGATTACCGCTGGCAGGTATTCCTGGCAAATCATTACGTCTGGCGACGCATGAGCAAATGGCAAAGGCGATCACCGATCAATTTCAAGCCACTAAGCTGAAATTGACCATTGGACAGGACAAATCGTTGGAATACTCACTCAAATCCGCCGGTGCCGAACCCGATACCGAAGAAATGATCACGACACTTAGCGACTACCCATTTTGGCAAAGGCTAATACCAGGTACGATTTTAAAACCGTCCGTACGCGTAACCGAAGCCGCGGTTTATTACAGCACTGATCAATTGAAAAAATTCGCCGAAGCAAGAGCAAGCGAGTTTACGTTTGTTCCGCAAAACGCCCAGCTAGCTATAAAAGACGGACAGTTGAAAATGACCGAAGCGATGGCGGGTAGTAGTATAAAAAGTAGTGAGCTACTAAACACAATCAGTCTTGCGACGATCTTACTTGGCCAAACGACGACCATAGAACTATCCGCTAAACGTACGCCTGCGAAGCTTACGTCAAAAGATCTTGGTAAAGTACGTACTCAGGCCGAGGCAGCTCTTGCGCACAAAGTCGTTATAAAAGCCGACGCCCAGGAATTTTCACCTTCAAAAACCGAGCTTGCATCGTGGGTGATTCTAAATGCAAATGACAAAGGTGAAGTGACACTGTCTATTGATAAGGAAAAAATCAAAGCTTATATAAACGAACTGAATAAAAAAGTCGGTACGCCCGCCGGACAGACAAATATTTCGATTGTTGACGGCAGGGAAACAGGACGAACCGTAGGGTCTATGGGGAGAGCCATAAATACGGATGCCGTGGCAGACCAACTAGCCAGTGCTATGTTAGTGCCACCGCCGGCTGTATCCGTAGCGGCGCCTTTTATGGAACTACAGCCGAGCGTCATATTTAACAGCAAATATACAACGACGCAGGCTGGATTACAGGCGTATGTAACCGATACGGCTATCGCAAAAAATATGTATATTTCCATCCAGCAATTAGACGGTGCTGGCTGGTCTGCAGGGGCTAGAAATACCGTCAGTATTCCAAGCGGCAGTACGTATAAATTGTTCGTTGCGCTAGTACTTTTTGACCGGATCGATAAAGGCGAGATCCACTGGGATGATCCGATGCTTGATACGACAGTAGCGGGTTGCTTTGAGCGTATGACCGTAGCATCAACGAATCCATGTGCTGAAAAATGGATCGCCGAGTTCGGCCGACAATATATTAATGATTTTGTTCATGCTCGCGGATTTAGCGAAGGTACGTCATTTACGACCGGATCCGCGAATCAAACAACGGCGAATGACCTGACGAAGTATATGACGGGCTTGAATGATGGTACACTGGTCGGAGGTAGTAATCGTGACCGTTTGCTCGATTCGCTTGGGAGACATCCGTATCGGTATGGTATTCCAACGGGAAGTGCTGGGCACGTTCACGACAAAGTAGGCTTTTTATGGGACTACGTTCATGACACGGCAATCGTGAATCATCCAAAAGGCAATTATATTATGACTATTATGACCAAAGGCCAATCATACGCGGCAATTGCAGCCGTTACGCGCGAAGTAGAAAGAATTATGTACCCATGACCAAACAACGACTTGATATTGAAATAACCAGCCGGGGATTAACCAGCACCCGTTCACAGGCGGAAAGCTGGATTAAACTCGGCAAGGTTGTTGTAGACGGCAAGGTTATTAAAAAGCCTGGCCACTTCGTGAATGACCAAGCGAAGATTGAGCTTAATGCTGACCAGCAATATGTTAGTCGTGCAGGATTAAAACTTGCGAGTGTAAGTGAGGCACTTCATTTAGATTTTAAAGATAAGATTGTTCTTGACGTAGGTAGTAGCACCGGTGGATTTACCGATTACGCGATCAGAAGTGGGGCAAAAAAGGTATATGCGGTTGACGTAGGGACGGACCAGCTTCACCCCAGCCTACATAACAATCCGCTGATTGAACTCCATGAAAAAACGGATATCCGTGATTTTTATTTACCTGATGACAAGCCAGACATTATCGTGATTGACGTATCGTTCATTAGCCTTCGCGATATTTTGCCGCATCTAGCAAAAAATCTTAGTAATAAACATACGCAAATCGCTGCCATGGTAAAACCTCAATTCGAAGCTCAGCGGGCACAATTGGGTAGTAGCGGTGTCATAAAGAATGACACGATTCGTCGACAAATCCTTAAAGATTTTGAAGCGTGGACAAAACAATATTTTACGATTGTTGATAAACGCGACAGTGATGTCCATGGTGCGAGGGGCAATCAAGAGCGTTTCTATCGTCTTAGTATCCTTAAGGCAAAATGATATACTTTTCATAAAAATGAATGTACTTCAATAAAGTAATTTTTATAGACAACACCCCACATAACGTAAAAGTCGCTGAAAAGTTGGGCGTTCACGGTCTTTTGCTTGGCAGCGCGCAAACACTTGAAGCAAAGCTGAATGAGCCCGTCATTTTTACTGACATAAAAAATAACAATACTTACACAACCTAATTGACTTATAAGCATAAACGTGTTACTATGACTGTAGTTAAACCTACCCAAACAAACACAATATGGAACATTATACACCTAAGCATCGTAAGCCGGTCAAAGCAGAGCTGCTTTCTGGACAGGTTAAATCTGATATTCGCAATCTTGTCGCCGCGGTAGCCCTTACGAGTACTTTATTTCCTATCAGCGCAGAAGCGCCTCCTCGCCACACTTACCGTGTTGTGTCTGCAATACCTAGTGAACAGCTTCCGAAGATAGAAGGGGCAGCTTTACTTCCATTCGTAACCCTCCCCTATAGTAATGTTGAGGATTTTTATCCTAACCATCCAGTAAGGGCCGAGACGACTCGTAAAGACGGGGATTATTGTAAAGTCGTTGACGTACCGCTTCCACGTCACTTTGAAGATAGTGAAATTATGAAAGGTGCCCAGACTGAGTTTGCTATATCGACTGAGGAATTTATAGATGCCCAACGTCAAATGGAGGAAGTCAAATCTATTGCTGATGCTCAAGAAATCATGACTCTACTATTGGGAAAACTAGGCATTAAGACCGTATATGATGCCAAAGTCTATGGCAAATATTGGGCGACTGATACCGATAGGCCTGGAGCTCTTGATGAATACAAGCTAGGGATGCTCGCTCATATCGAATCTCTCACACTAATGCCACGAGAAATGTTGTCATATGCGAAAACCGTTAACTTTGTTAATGCAAAAACTATAGATGAAGGGGCTGATGGCGTATACTTCTTCTCCAAAAAGAAAAAGCCTGATATCGTACTGACTGTTCCTGGGGCAAATAAGGCTACCTTTATTCATGAAGAAGCACATGCACTTCATGAGGAAGGTTGTGATAAATTCGAGGACGCTGAGCTAGAGAAACAGTTCCAAGCAGCTGATGAATATTTAAATACAAATGAGAACACGAAAGAACTAGAGACTAGGCTTGAAACTCAAGAAGGCGAAGGAAATATAACAGACCAAGAAAAAGCAGCTTATGAACAGCAAGGAAAAAATAGCGGGTTTCCTAATACGTATTCGCGCACAAATCTGGCAGAATTACTCGCCGTAGAAACAACTGTTATGGTGCTTGACGGAGGTTATATTCCCAAGGCAAGTGATAGCATGGATGACAGGGAAAGTGCAGCGCTTTTTAGGGAAATGATTGTAGAACGACTTCAAAAGGCAATGCCACATACTGACGTGCCGGCGTGGCTGGCATATATGAATACATACCGCGACAGTCTTCCCTCGAAGGTAAATCCTGAGCTTATTACGAGATATCGCATCTCTCCGCTTGATGGGAATATCGAAGTTTATGAGAAAATCAAAAATAAAAGTATCGCGACATTTGCTCCGGCCATTGAAATTCGTAGCGGAGAGATAGATGTTCCGCCTAAGTACGTCTATGCAAGTACTCTTGTTGAATCGGGTCTGGTAAGCATAGCGATTAATACTCCAAATGGCCAGTCGAATACAACGCAGTTAATGATTGCAGCAGCTCAAGAGTATCTAAAAGATCTTCCGGGTAGCAAAGATAAGGAAATAGATATATCTACGGTATATGAAGGTAAGGTGGTTGTAGTCAGTCTTTACTAAACGTTAAACCTGAACTCAACAATATCACCAGGCTGCATAATATATTCTTTGCCTTCGGTGCGCATTTTACCAGCGCTTTTGGCAGCAACTTCAGACCCAGCGGCGATGAGATCGTCATAATCAACAACTTGCGCGGCAATAAAACCACGTTCGAAATCGGTGTGAATAACACCGGCAGCTTGCGGGGCGGTAAAGCCTTTTCTAATCGTCCAAGCGCGTACTTCCTGCGGGCCGGCAGTCAGATAACTCTGTAGTCCTAGTATGTCGTAAGCAGCATGAATTAGTTGGATAAGTCCGGTCTCGGCAACGCCATAACTTTCGAGTAGTTCGTTAGCGTCAGCTGGGTCAAGGCCTTTTAATTCATCTTCTAATTTGGCACAAACGAAAATGGCTCGACTGGGTGCTGCCAAAGCGGAGAGTTCGGCTTTTTTAGTATCATCCGTAAGCGTTTCTTCGTTAACGTTAAAAGCATAAATGACTGGCTTTGCCGTCAAAAGATGCAGATCAGCGATGTACTCATAGTTAAGTGAATCAATTTCCGATAGGGGCGTGCCAGCCTCGAGTTGTGTTTTAAGCGAGGTAAGATAATCGCGCTGAGCAGCGATTTTAGGGTTTGTCTTCGCTTCTTTAGTGAGTTTTGGCAAACGGCTTTCGATGGTTTGCAGGTCAGCGAGGATCAGTTCGGTATTAATAATAGAGATGTCGTCAGCGGGATGAACGCGTTCGGCGACATGAACAATATCATCGTTCTCGAATGCGCGAACGATATGGACGATTGCATCACAGCCACGAATATTAGCCAGGAATTTATTTCCGAGACCTTCGCCTTTACTAGCGCCGGCGACAAGGCCTGCAATGTCTACGAATGTGACGGTCGCTGGCAGGATCTTTTTTGATCCATACAAATCAGCTAATTTTTGCAGTCTGTCATCGGGAACGGGAACGATACCCGTATTTGGTTCGATGGTAGCAAAAGGATAGTTAGCCGCTAGGATATTATTATTTGTCAGTGCGTTGAATAGGGTGGACTTGCCGACGTTTGGCAGTCCGACGATACCGATTTCTAGACTCATAAACCAATCATACCATAACAGGGGTGACTTACGTAATAGAGATAGATTATGATATATTATTAATTTTAATAATATATTCATGTCGTCAAATTCTACCGAAAAGTTTAGGTATACAGTGCGGCCTAACTGAACAAGAAGGATGCGACAGTTTGACAAGCTTATACTTTAGTTTTAATTCTTAGTAACCTATAATCAAGAATATATTATATTTGGTAAGAATAGGATTAAAAAGTGTCAAAAGAAATTTTAGGGCAATATCAGAAACCGCCAGAATCTTATGATCCACTTGCGACGCACCCCAACCCTGAGCAACTTATTTTAGATAGTTTGAACCAGGGTACCGCGCTTGCGGGTAGAGAAAAGCCGTTCACTTGGGAGCTTGATGATATTACTTCCGAGGGTGCGTTGCATAGATACCGAGCAGAAGTTGAAATTGAAGCCTTAATTAATCTAGCGGAGTATGGTCCAGTTGATATTGAAATGAACAGTACAGACAAACTTGTTCTTCGTAGTTTGTATGGTAAAGACCACTTCGACCCAAGTGTAGTTATTCGGCTTGACCATTTAGGATACAAAGGCAAGCCACCTCTAGAACACGATGTAAAAGCAGTTGAAGTATACTTAGCAGAACAGCTAGACGCTTATGGTCTTAGACATCTTAAAGAATGGGTTCACTTTGGTATGACATCAGAAGATACTAATAATTTAGCATTTAACCTTATGCTGCGTGATGCAACGAATAAAGTTATTGTTCCGTCTGTAGAGCGGGTTGCTGACCGTTTGGCCCACCTTGCTACTATTTACGCCGATACTCCTACGCTTGGTATCACTCATGCTCAGAAGGCTTCACCAACTACCGTAGGTAAGCAGTTTGGCTACTTGCTTTCAAACATGACACAAGTGATGGAAGAGCTAAAAGACATGCAACTAACAGGTAAGTTTAGCGGTGCGGTTGGTAATCATAACCCTATGACAGTATTGTTCCCAGAATTTGATTATGATGACTATTCAAAGGACTTTGTTGAGAGCCAAGGGTTTAAATACGCACCTATTGAGAACCAACGAAACGACCATCTAGCGGTCACTGACTTACTTGCGACAGTTTCACGATTGGCGGTTGTGGGTAAAGACGCAACTGATAATATCTGGCTTCAAATTCTTGGTAATAAACTAACTCAAAAACTTGTTGCTGGTGAGAAGGGTTCATCTACAATGTCCCACAAAATAAACCCTTGGCGACTTGAGAATGCAGAAGCTCTATTTGAACAAGCTATCGCATTAACAAGTCGTTCTACGGAAGGTTTAGCTTCAAGTCGTCACGAACGTGATTTGTCAGACCATGGATGGCAACGAGCATATGGCGATATGATTGGTCGTGTTGTTGCAGGATATAATTACTTTGCCGTCCAGCTAGACCGATTGGCTGTAGACGAAGCAGGTAGCCGAGAAATACTCAATCAGTCGGCGGAAGTACTTAGCGAATTATTACAGACAGCAGGTCGTGTATCTGGCGACCCAGAAGCTTACGATAAGGTAGTGAGCCTTACTCAAGGCAAAAAGATGGATATTGATAGCTTTAAAGCGGTGGTGAAAGAAGCTTTACCTGACGGCGAATTAAGAGACCGTGTTATGGCAATCACTCCTGACCAATATACAGGTGTAGCAGGTGAGAAGGCTCGTGGAGCTGTACTGGGCTGGCACGCTGCTAAGCTCGTGTTACGAAGAGGTGTGTTAGATGAATCAACAAGTGTGGATGCAGTCCTCTTTGACCTAGATGGTACGCTTCATTTTGGCGATAAAGAAGAACTTTTTGCAAGATTGTCCGTAATTGCGACTGATATGCGTTCTGGATTTAGTGATGATGAAATTCGTGAATTCGGTAATCGTAGCGATTACACGGAAATGCGAGCTTTAATGGTTGCCGAGCATAACAGACGTTTTCCAGAGAACCAAATTACCCAGGACGAATTCCAAGAGGCAAACGATGCCGTTTCCGGTACGCTTGACTCGATGTTCTATACAGCCGATGGAGCTGTTAGTACTCTACAGACACTTAGGGAGAGTGGTAAGGCTACGGGGCTAGTAACAACTAGAGGTAATAAATCTAGGGACAGGCTTCTAACCCACCACGGTTTTGATGGCTTATTCGATGTCGTAGTTGGTCGTGGTGACGCAGAACGTCGCAAGCCACACCCTCAACCTATTGCAATTGCACTTGGAAAACTAAGTATTGGAAATCCAGAACGGGCTTTATATGTCGGTGATTTACAGATTGACGATGTTGGTGCAGGTAGGGCGTTAGGTATGAAGACCGCTTTAATTAATGACCAGCCCTTAGACCTTCACGGTCCAATCCCAACTTATCACTGGCAGAACCTTGAACCCCTAGCGAGGCGATATGGCCGTTGACATGCTAAAGATTCCTATATCGGGTGGTCCGCATACAGGCAAATCTACCCTGGCTGAAGCATTACGTAGTGAATTTGCAGATGCATACTTTGTGCCTGAACCTGCGGAAACGGTTATTACTCGTGAGTTGGCAAAACAAGCTCTAAACCCAGATTATATTCCTGTTGCACCGTGGATAGATTATTCTATTTTTGGCCCTGTAGTAGCCGATGAGTCAATAGTTTTGGAAGCCGATATTCCAGCCGACGCCCATTTAGTTTTTCAGGACAGAAGTTTGATAGATACGGTTGCGTATTGTCGCCTCAATGGCCTAGAAAGTTTTGTACCAGAAGTGCAAAGACGGATAAAACTCGCCAATTATACATTTGCTTTGTTTTGTGAACCAGTCGGAACTTATACAACGACGGATATACGGCATGAAACTGCCGATGAAGCAAAACGAACACACGACTTTCTAGCACGGGCTTACGATGAATCGGGTATTCAAGTCGTTCACTTACCAGCAGTAACTATCTCTGAACGCATAGAGCTAATACACTTCGCTCTAAGCTAAGTCACTATTTGCGGCTCTTTGTCGTTAAAAGTTGTTTGGCTAGTCCTGCGGTGAGTTTATTTGAATATCCGCGTCTGCCACGATCAGTCGGTGGCATAGTCACTTTTATCTCAAAAGGCAGTTGTGTTACAAACTCACTATGCCGATTTGAATAGAACTCATATGTATTTATTTTAACAGAGGTAATGTTAGAAAGCCACTCATGAATAATATTGACAAAATGCAATAATTTTGCTATTGTATACTTATTCTCTCACACTAAAACAAAAAAGGAATTTAACATGACTGATCACGAGATACCACAAGATAGTATGCCAACGCTTGATGTAATAAACTCTGCTTACGGTGAAGTACTGGAACATAATTTCAAACGAGGGTCGCATAATAGCCTCGGTAATTTAATCGCAGCGATGATACATGCAGATATGCAGTCAGATCTTACGGATGATGGTGTTGCTGTTGTTAATCTTGACCATGATCTTGAAGGTGCAGCCGAAAAACTAGGAAGCTCCGTTACTGAACATGATATGCAGGGTGACTTGCAAGGTATTTTGCATGAAGACACTTTTATGCGCATTGGTATCAAGTTAACTCCTCTACCAACTCAAGTGATGCATATGGAAGGTGAACGTATAGCTTCGGCTGAATTGGAGCCAGTGATAGAAAATACTCAGTTATTTACTAATTTTCTTGAGCGACAGGATCCGCAGACGTTTCAAGACAACGCTGATAACTTAGCACTCACGACTGCTGTCATCAAGACACTTAATAGAACTATTTATACATGCTATGACAAGCTGCCTGACGATATGTCCGAGGAAGATAAGCAACTGGTTCGAGAGCATGGCGAAGACACACTAAGAACATTTACACAAATCGATGAGGCATACAAGCGTCTAGGACTAGATAATCCTACTGCCTATCAACGTATACTTGCGGAAGGCCAGCCTGAATATCTTGGAAAGGAATACACTCAACACAGAGAAGCGGGCTATTACCCGAAGACCTATAAAAGAGTTGAAGACTATGTGACGTATTGGGGCCGAGGGGTATTGCCTGAATTTATAGCTACCGGTGCGTCAATGGAAGACCTTGCAAGTGAAAAATCTGGTTACTTTGATGGTGATGCAGCTAAGCTTCTAACAGATAAAGTTGATTACATTGTTGACCTCACAAACGCAGAGCGTACACATGAGTTTGGTACTGAAGCCACTACCGCAATGCTGGCAGGTATTGAAGCAACTATCAAGGATGCCGAAGACAAACCTGATGCATGGTTTGTGTCTGATGAGACTGTAGCCTTGCTAAAAAACCTTGCAGTTAAGCTTCGAGCTGTAATTAATTAGTAGCTATTCTGTATAAACTCTTTAGAATATCCACGCTTGTTGTCAGGCTTTGGCATCGTTAGTTTTAGCTCAAAAGGCAGTTGTGTTGCAAGCTCACCATGCCGATTTCGAGACTCATAAACCAATCATACTACAACAGGGGTGAAAACGAAACATATGTTGACAAAAGTAGGTTTATATGCTAAATTTTAATATAAAGGACAACAAAAATAAACATATGTCTCACGATACCTTGCCTACGTCTTCTGTAAAGGGAGAAGTTGATCCAAAACAGTTTGGCGAATATGCTAAGACAGCAAATCATCTAGCCTATTCACCTGAAACCCCCGTCTACTATGAGGTAGATTCAAACGCGAACGTACTTCCCCTGGATCCAGTGACCGGAAACAGACTTCGAGCCGGGGAAATACCGGAAAGCTTACTAGCAGATCCCGAGTTACGCAAAGGTTACGATTATTTCCGCAACAACGGCTCTCGTATTCGGTTTGGTCTATTGTTAACCACGCATGGAACGGCTGAAGATTTGATAGAGTCGGGAGTCAGTCTGGCTGCTGAAGCGAAGGAGCTTGCTGAGCTCCAAGGTGTTCTTTTCCTAGAGGGTAATTTCGCAACAAGTGCGGGTAAACAGAGTGAAATAATTGCGCTTAATAGGTCAAGCCATCTGCCTTATACGAAAGCTAGGCAACGACAGGAAATGATAAGATCCCTAGAGCTAGGGGCTACCTTTCAAGGCGAAGAGCTAGCGCAAATAACCGGAACTAACGTTGAATTAGCATGTCCTGACTTTGTACGTGACTCCGATCGTCCTGCCGATACGGCATTGACAGAGTGGCAGATACAGCTGAAATACATGCGGCAGAAGGAGCGAGTGGTACAAGGCGACGATGATAAATATTGGTCACTTCTTATGGGCTACACTATCTATCGCGACTGTTACCTGGTTGGAAAAATGGGAGCATACTTGGCTGATAGACCCGAAGATTTCAGTGACGAAACTGATGATGCGGTATATGCGAAATTACTCGCTGGGCCTACGCACGCAGGCATTGGGCAATACATCGAAGGTTTCGGTGCCTCGGTTGAATATAGTGGTGAGACGAGCGACAAGCTGAGCCCTCAAAACGCTCGAGTTGTGAAAGCAGCAGGGGCGGCTATGCTTACGCTGGCCGCAAGAGTCGACCAACTGGCTAGCACTTTTTTGTTAGCTAAGAGATGAAATAAATTCTTTTGAATAACCACGCCCGCTATCAGGCTCTGGGATAGCTAGTTTTATCTCAAAAGGCAGTTGTGTTACGAACTCACTATGCCGATTTCTAGACTCATAACCCAATCATACTACAACAGGGGTGGAAATGAAACCAAAATTGACAAAAGCGTATTTATATGCTAACAATAAAATAAGAACAATAAAAAACAAAAAAATATATTTACATGCCTAAATCTGCCGAAATAACTCCACGCTTTAACCCTACAGATGCTCCTAATCACGAAGTGCATCCTAAGGATTTTCGGCTTGATCCGTCTGAGGATTTTGGTTTTAAACCATATTCAGATTTTCACCCAGAGAGTGACGGGGTTGATATTTATCGGCTAGAGCAGAGGGAGAGAGTGGTAAATGGGCTGGGAATAACAGCAAGCAGGATAGTGCAAGTGGGAACTCTTCATGATTCGGGTGGCCTGCACCCTGCTGATCATATGTTTACACACCCTGATATACGATCGAAGCCAGACAAAAGTACTCCTTATGTCTCGTTTGCGACCGATCCGGACTTCATAGTAAGAAAACTCATTTTAGGGCTTGGATGGGGGCTTAAAGATGGTAGCGACTCTGTAGTTGTTAAGGCACGCGTTCAACCCGATAGAATCTTGGCCCCAGGTGGCGGCAAGCAGTCCGAAGTTTTATTGGTCGGAGGTGTTTCACCTGAGGAATATGAGCGAACTTATGAAATTGATGATTTCGTCCGAAATCATATTGATCCCACTGAGTCCGTGGTTACAGCCAAAGTAGGCGAAGTTAAACCTGAAGAAGCTATTAAACGATGGCGTTTGCAAGCTAAAACTTCTAGTCAAGCTGATAAGCGGTAAGATCCTAAAAGATAAGTTTTTGTTTGGTTTTTGAGATATATTTATCAGAATATCCACGTCCACTATCAGGCTCTGGTATGATCAATTTCAGCTCAAAAGGCAATTGTGTTACAAACTCACTATGCTGATAGAAAGTGAACTCATAATCCTATTGCAACAGAGAAGAGTCATTGACAAAAGTAGTTTTTTGTGCTAAATTATTAAGTAAGAATTAACAAAACAAAAAGCATATTAAAAATGACTAATAAAAACGATCTTCCTCCTGATGAATCCAAGGCTTCCCCTCTGGATTATCCTATTGATGAAAGTAGCGCCGGGCGATTGCGAGGTTTCGGTAAGGCGGTGAGAGAATTGGTTTTTAAGCGAAAGAACGAAGATCCAATACAAGAGATAGGTGATACTGTACCTCAACGAGAAACAATCACAGAAGACTGGGATGATGTTCGAGCGGAAATCGAGAACGACCCACTTCTAGAGGACATGCCAGATGATATTAGACATGAGGCAGTTGAACTTACCTACGAACTATATAAAGCCGCCAGGGAAAAAGTAGCGCCGGTTATTACTGGTTTTGCTGATAGTCTTCTTCAAGAAGCAGGGGGTAGGCAAATTGTTTTTGCTGCTCGGGATGGGCTTGGTGCATATCATGCGGCCAACATCCTGAAAAAAAAGTTTGACTATGGTAATGAAGATCCTGAACAACTTGTGTATGCATATTTAACACGAACGATTGTTTACGATACTCCTCCGGCTACATTGAGAGAGTATCTTGAGCAAGTCGGCGTTCATGATGTTGATGCCAATGTAGTACTTGCGGATATAGGAATGTACGGTACGATTCTGCCGGGTGTACGTAATGTACTTCCTAATATGGAGCCACGATATCTCATATCAAAGACGTCGGAAGTCCCTGGTTATGCGGATGGCCAATCTAGCAGAATGACCTCTACGGACACCGTAATGGGTAATCCGGCGGTGCACTTTTTAGAGGATACTTTTTCAGGCCCTATTCCTTCGCCAAAGAGCTTAATCCACTCTAGCGCTGAGCTTGAACCTGATACTGTCAATGAGTCATTTCCTCTAGAGGAGATGCTCAAACGCAAATATGCTTTGCAGGCTATACAAGACTATACAGCAAACCTTGATGCGCGCCCGATGCAGCCAGCTACTGAGGCTATACGAAACTTAGATTTACTTCTGACAGATACATCCGCGTATGAACATCTAATGGTTTCACATACAAGGTAATTATTATGGATAAACTTGCTAGAGCAATGCCATCAGAAAAAGTATTAGCTACATCTTCTGTCTATCAAACGGAGGAGAAGCCTCCAGCGATATACGACAATCCTTTTGCTGGTATGGAGAGCATAAAACTCTACGGAGATGTTCAGCAAGTTGAAATTGCAACAGGACTTAAGGACAAGAAGAATTGGCCAAAAAAAGTTGGCAAGTTTATTTATAATATACTTAAAAAACAAGACGGCGGGGAAGTTGCAGCCCTAGCCTCAGGTGCTAGTACGATTCCTGCCTCAATTGATGTCGATCTACCGGCGGGAGAAAGAACTGCTAATGATGTCCAAAGAGCTATCACACGGCAACAAGTGGCTATTGAGGCCTCATACCATATTGCTATCGATCCAGTCGCCCATTCTGAACAATTAAACCCAGAAGATATCCTGGATCGTATGGAAATAGATCATGTAGTAAAGGACGGACCGCGATTGAGTGAACAGATCAATGAGGAGCGCACCAATATTGTTAAATATTGGGAGTCTCCTAATGAAGAAGGTTCTCGTACGGAGCACGAGGTACTTGATGAGTTAAATACATATCTTGAAACTGCTATGGCGTGCGGAAGGAAACTTGGTGATGGATCTGGCGCCGCAGCTAAGAGCCTACACGATAATCTTACTTTTATAGGTGAGAAAGAATATCAAGAAGCAACGACCGGGATTGCTCTCTATTGGAAGGCACTGCTTGATCGCCATCCTGAGCAGCAAATACTGGCACTAGCTGGCATTACTAAAAAATTTAGCCATTTCAGGGATAAAAAGGAAGAAATCAAAAGTGATGACTATCTTCTGGATAATATTCTTGCTCATTTTTCTGACGAAGAAGTAGAAAAATATAAAGGCAGGCTAATTACTGATTCTTCAGAAATTGCTACTAAAGACGCAAGCGATCTAAGGGTAATTCTGCTTGATGACTGGACGATAAGCGGCAGCCAATTACAGAGTGCAGCGTCCGGTTTTAGACATAGCTTTCCTCAGTTCGCTTCATCGGTCGAAATACAACTTATAGTTGCGAATAACGAACGAATAACGCGTGGTTTAGATAGGATGCCCGGCGACCCGTCGTTTCGTAGCGACCTGCCTGTGCCTGTAAGAGCGTATTTTAGAGCGCACGATGCGCCAGCGGCTCCTCATAGCGAGGCGCATATTACGGGATCGCATTCGTCGGTTGATTATGATTTCGAAACAACTATTGATGAAATTGTGACCACGGCGAGGGGGGCTAGCAATCTGAGTAACAAAGAACATACCATACTCGATGCCAGGCCGGCCCTAGTACGTATCTCTCGATCATACCGATCACCTAAAGTCCATCTAGCCCAAAGAGATCGATTTAGGCTTGGAGACGGCGAGCAGTCTAGTAGTGTCTACAGTAGCTAGGTGTTACATTTGCTTCTTTCATCATCAAAAGTTTAAGCTTTGTTTTTAAGAGGTGGTTGGGTTGAGAGCTCACTATGCCGATTTGAATAGAATACATACGAGCTTATTTTAACAGAGGCGACTAAAGTTTGCTATGATGGAGTTATATGAAGCTGTTTCTCTTTGATTTTGAGAGAATGCTAACGAAAAATGACTCGGAAGGCCTAGAGGAATGGTATGCATGGATAGTGGTGAATAAGCTCGATAATCTATTCGGTTTTGAACAAGGAAGGCAATTCGAGATGCAAGGCTACGACCCTCAAAAGTTGGCTGAAGACTTAATTACTAATTAAATTATAAATAATGTTCTCTTCTGCTGCCTATCTAGCACTGTAAATAAAAGGTGGTTGGGCTGCAAACTCACTATGCCGATTTGAATAGAGCTCACCTGGCTACTTATAACAGAGGGGGGCTATTGCAAAATAGCAAGTAATGTGCTAATGTTTATTTATATCATGAGCACCGCACCTTTTGACACTCAACCCAGTTTAACCCCAGAGAAAGAGCAGGGGTTCAACGGTGAGCGGGTGAGTGTGACGATGCTCAACACGAGCTTTGGCGATGCTCTTCAAGACTCAGAAACGGCTGAACGGATTCTACCCGCTAAAGAGGACCATTTAGCGTTAGTCGGTTTCAGCGAAGTGACGCCTGGCGTGCGAAGCCATGTAGTGGAGGTTATCGAGAAACAAGGCTACAAAGCCGTTGTTCCAAGTGGCGAAAGCGAAGATATTGATATTATTTGGGCTGTTAGTCCAGGCCTAGAAGTTAGACACACGGTTGCTCACCGTTTTGATGGCCGAATTGAGAGCAGGCCTGGTAAGCGTCAAAAGCGCGATGCTGGAACGTTAGTTGTTGAGGCAGTAACGCCTGATGGGCGAGTGTTACGGCTCAGTTCTGAGCGATTTGCACCTCCGCTGCGAGGGCCGAAAGCACGAAGAGTGCATATGATTGGTATGAGTGCTGTACTTGACGGGCTAACCAATGCCAATGATGGGACAGTGGACATTGATATAAGTGGCGGCGACCACAATAAGGCAAATGGGCCAACCGAATCAGATAAAGCGATGTGGCGAGATAAAGGCTACACACCGATTGTCGCTGATGGTGAAACTACCTATAATGTGCAAGTAGCGGGTAAGATGGCTCGTGCGGCAGGCAAGGCTCTTCAGATATTGGGGCGTTTCCCGACTATGGAATTCGACAAGATGTATGCGCGTCCAGGGGACGGTCGCGAACTTGTTCGGTTCGATCCCAACGATGACGATGCTACGCTGACACTTAATCAGGTTGGCTATACGATCGCAGAGGTTATATGGGTAGGTGGCACCGACCACGCTGCAATTAGTACGACTATTAGCTTTCCGTCAAAATAACTGAAAGGGGAATATGTGAACGAAGAAGTTACTCAATATATACAAAAGAGTCAACCGTGGCAGCAAGATGTTTGCCAATCGCTTCGCAAAATGATAATGCAAGTTATACCAGATGCCGAAGAGCGATTACAGTACGGCAAGCCGCATTATCTGAAAAACGGTCATTATGCCGCGGTCATTCATGTCGGTAAAGACACGGTGGCATTCATGGTGTTTAATGCATCTAACGTTGCTGAAATAAAAGGCTTGCTACGATCCATGGGCAACGGTGAGCGCAAAACGGTTGATATTACCGAAGGCCAAAGCGTTAACTACGTACAGCTTGCCAACATACTACGGCAAGCAAGCAGCACCCTGTAAGGGATAGTTCGGATAGCGCGTAAGGGTGGCACTTAATGCATGGGCGTGAGTGTCACTTTTTTCGTGTCATAGAGAAGCATTGTCAGGAGATGTATTTTGCAGAATCGGTTCTTTCTAGAGAGCGTAGGCTAGACTGAAGTTTTAGGATAATCGCGCCTACTACCATAGGCTTCCTAGTTTAAAAGGTAGGTGAGTTACGCTCATTATGTCGATAGAAAGTGAACCCGTAGCATCATTACGACAGAGATAGACGATTGACAAAATGATATTTTTGTGCTAAATTAAGTATAAATCATTCATAAAATAAATACGTATGTCGCTCGATACCTTACCACCCCAACCTTATCCTCAATCTCCTAGGCATTCTAGTGAGAATTATTCCGGCCAAACGACTAACAGGGAACGAATAAACCAACTTGAACTTAGCAGTGCTTTAGAAGATTTTGCAATTATGCGCGGCAAGCGCAAACTTGGTCTAAATAGAATATATACTGACGCTGAAAAAGAAGCAGCGGGCCTTGAGACGATGATGCCGAACTATGCCTTGCTAAGAAACGTCAAAGAACGTAAACAGCAAGGCGAAACATCGGGCACGATAGGTGTCCCTGTCGCTATTCTTACCGAAAATCCTGATACGCTTGCTGATGTTATAGAAAAGGTGAGTGCAACAGCAGAGAGTTCTGTTGATGTAGTCGTGTGGGCAAATGCAAAATATTCGTCAGACAATGAAGATGAGGTCAAGGCCGAAGCCCAGCGGAACTACGATTATTTGGTAGATAAGCTGCAAAAAATAGATAATGACGACCTAAGAATTCAGGGCGGACTACAAATTTTACCGGAAGACGAGTTGTTTATGAGCGTAATTCGCTCAAATTATATGGACGCTATTGCGATTGACAGTGTCAAGCAAGGCTATGGATTTGATCATCCTATCTTGTGGGTAGATGCTGACACGACATTCATCTCTAAAGGTGTCGTTCGCAACATTGCCTCGAGCGTGCGGAATCATGACGCGTATATTGTTCATGCGAATTCATTGCTGACAGTCGACTGGGCTAGCGGCAGACCCTTAGGCGAGCTAGATGATGCGACGAAGGCCGTGGCTGTTAACGAAATTCGCCGCCGTCAGCTATACAGAGAGGATGACCCAGATAAATTTCCAGGAGCGTATATAGAAGAATCTGGTTTTGCATTTGCTCTTGGTATTTATCTAAAAACAGATGGTGTTAAAACTTCTACGGCTATAAACGAGTCAGGATGGATCGTCGAAAATATAGTCGCTAACGAAATAATAGATGGACCTATGTTTCCTGAAAGACTACAAGGTCACGATAAAAAAACTAACATGTTTAAGTTAATACGATCTGCAAAACTAGGTACGTCAGCTCGTAGACACTATGAATTAGCTAAGGAGTCTGGAGCTACAGCGCTAGAAGATTCTGATGGATCGGGATACGAAGACACGTTTACTGATATAAAAAAGAACGATGCAAATCCTACTATTACGGCTAAGGAGATGGGGGATATCTGGAGAAAGAAGATTGCTTACCTTGAGAAACTAAAATCCTACGATCCTTTGACGGAACGATCTGTACGAGCGACAAAGACAGCGAGTGCATTACTCGGGCGATACTTTAAGGGTTAAGCCTGATATATCTACGTTGTTCGTACTGAATAATTCGCCCGGTATTCATCGGTCAATATGCTATCATAGAGCATAAGAAGTATGAACGAAGATAAAACGACCGGTAAAGATATGGGCGTCATCACTGGCGGGTCTAAACGTGCATCAAAAAAACTTTGGCTAAAGATTGTTATTATTTTACTTATTCTTGTTTTGGCAGGCCTAGCCGCATGGTGGTTCGTGAATCAAAAAGGAAGTTATCTGGATATTAGCCACCTGAATTCGGATAACGTGCGCGTTAAACAGGCTCAGGATTTGGCAAAGCAATCAGTACCCCAGGATGCCAAGGAGCGCGCAGTTTATTATGCGACAATCGCAACCGACCTCCAGGCGGGTAATGAAAATATTTATGCGGAACGTTTTCTACTGACCGCACAAAAGGTGGCTGATGAAAATGATCTGGATCTCAAAGATTACCGCTATTATGTCGGATTGATTGATATATACAAGGCGCTTCATAATGATGCAAAAGCCGAGGAATACAGCCAAAAAGAGCAAAAATTTCTTGAAGCGAATTACTCCAAAGAAGTATTAGAACAAATGAAAGAGGCGCAACCTGATGAGCCGCGTTAAAACTACAGGAATCCTTGTCGGTGTAGCAGCATTCTTATTGACGGGAGTGTCGGCTATGCTTTTGACGCACACTGCATATGCCGCGACCTGGCAAGGTCCAATGAAATTTGATAATACGGGAGTTGAGTATATTCGTAACGGTAGCGCTGCTGCCTATGGAGATAGTTATCCAAACGCCTCGCGTCAGATGGAATATGTTGTTTCATACGATGACTTCACCCGGATTAACCAGACGGACATCCTGGTCTACATGCCAACTAGATATGGAACAATCCAGATCGTGAACAAAGATTTGTGCGTAAATACACAGACATCTATTGCGAACAGTGACGCGAATTATGCGCCGAACATGCCGGCAGGAACACCGGCGACTGAGTACCGGTTAATACGGCCCGACGGCGTGTCGATAAGGTTCGCCCAAGGATATTGGGACTATAGCGGAGCGGGTGCATGTGCGACTCACGCCCTGAATATGGTAGCTAACAGCCCGCTTGCTGATTCGGTGCAGCTAGATCCAGATACGGGTATGTACAAGTATCGAATCCGCGCCAACGCGGTTCTAGGTGGTGCGGGTGGTGAGTTTGCGAACGGTTTTAAAATTGTAGCGCCAGCCGGATCTTACATTAGCCAGGACAGCAACACGGCGGCGTCAAGTTTTGGATTGCAGCCATCTTATCCTATACCGGGCAATAATCCCGTGACGCCAAATCCACCCAATCCTTTCCGGGTATATACCGATATTGATATTCCTTTTGGGCCCGACTGTAGCCTGGCTGCAGGGATTAGCCGCAGGGAAACATTTGATATATATGACGCTGATAACAACGGAAATTATGACGTGCAGCCACAACCATTTAGCGTACAGCTACTTAGGCATAACCGTGCAACGGGCGCGTACATTGGTACGGTAGACCTCAATTTAGCCTCAGGCGCCGCGACGCAGATTGCTCCGATTGCTAATAATGTCTGGAGGCCAACGGGCGCTAGCCAGGCGACAACCAGATTTTCATTCACGGCTAATGGGAGTGAAATATATAAACTGCGCATCTATAACCTGTACTATGACAACACGTTACAGTTCAAAATTCCATTTGATAACATCTTCTTCTTTCGGCAGTGCCAGACAGCGCTCACTTCGACAGTCCGGCCGAATGTCACATTGTCACCTGATATTGCAATGCCTGGCCAAACATTAACGGGGACATCCTCGATTACCTATGTGGGCGCGATGAATAGTCCCGCGCAAGTGGATGCCAGGCGGCTGGTGTGGTCCGATACTAATCGGAATGGCAGATATGATGCGGGTGAGCGTATTCATGTTGACGATAGGAGGAATGGTTTGACTATTCCGGCGGGCGGGTTTAATTTCCCCGCATGGTCAGCTGCAGCCGATCCGGCAATTTACGGTAGCAGAGTGTGTTTAGGCGTGTTTTTGACTAACCCCAGCCCTACGACGCGCACTACGCCCGTACCTCCGAATGATATCGAATGTTCCGAAATCGCAAGAAAACCAAAATTGCAGGTGTGGGGCGGGGATATAAGAGTACGCGGCACTGCTACGACACCTGGAAAAATAGAAACGAGCGTCAGTCCATTTGATGCGAATCAATATGGTAGCTGGGGCGAGTATGGAGTGATCGCGACAGGATCAATCGCTGGATTTGCGTCAGGATCAGGACTGAATAATGGCACGCCAAGCCAGGCTTTTACATGGAATTTACTTACTTTTGCTAACAGGGATAACAGCGGGGCGGCGAGTTATGGATCGTTTACGCTTCCTCCGTCCGTTGCGTTATCTGCCCAGTTCATGGCCGCTCCTTCTGCGGGCGCACCGAATAGTAATTTAGGATCTCTTGCAAGCGGAACGTACAATACGGCGAACTTAACAATCAACGCGAGTACCATCGGACAACAAGCCGGCAAGGGAAAGAAGATAGTTATTAGAGCAACTGGAACGGTGACGATTACTGGGGATATTACCTATCAGGGTGTCGCGGGTGATACATTTAATAACATAAATCAAATACCTCAGGTGGTGATTATTGCGAACAAGATCGACATAAGAGGTTCGGCTGGACGAATTGACGCATGGCTGCTGACTACCGGGGCGACGGGTGCGATTAATACCTGTATCGATGTTGCCTTAGCCGCACCGCTTAATTCGACGATTTGCCCTAATAGGCTGACGGTGAACGGACCGGTTGAAACCGCGCATCTATACCTACGACGTACCGGAGGCTCTGGCTCGACCGCAGCGACCGCTGGTGACCCGGCAGAGGTATTTAACTTACGAGGCGACGCCTACGTATGGGGACGTACCCAGGCAGCGCAGAACGGCAAAGCGCAAACCGTCTACTCTAAAGAGTTACCACCTCGCTTTTAGACAATCTTTCCAAAAGCCCTTGCTTCGGAGCGTACCGCTTATGTATAATGAAAAGCAATATGGCATTACTAAAAGGCGTGGGCGACTTCTTTGCACTTGATATAGGTACCAATGCGGTACGTGTTGTGCAGTTAAGTAACAGCGGTCAAGATACTTGGACGCTTCTTCACTACGGATACGCGCCAGTTGATCTAAAAACGACAAGTGCAAGCTCTAAAGAGTCAGAACGCCGCCTAGGCGAGATTATTATGACTGCAGTGGGGCAGAGCGGCATCAAAACGAAGGACGTTGTGATTGGGCTTCCATCCCAAAAAACATTCACAACCGTTATTGACGTTCCCGTCATGCCGGAAGCCGAACTGAAAAGTACGATCAAATACCAAATTGACCAATACATCCCAATGGCAATTGACGAAGCAAAGGTTGATTGGGTTCTTCTGGGACAATCCGCACATAACCCGCAGCAACAAGAAGTCCTTCTTGCAAGCACGGCCAACAGTTATGCCGAAGAACGTCTGGAATTTATCGAAGGGCTTGGACTAAATGTTATTGCCGCCGAACCTGACCCGATTGCAATGGTCCGATCGCTGCTCCCAACCGGTATTCAGGATGCGCGTTTGATTATTGATGTCGGTGAACTCTCGACTAACTTAGTAGTAACCTTTGGTGATGCGCCACGTTTGGTCCGTACGATCCCTACGGGACTTCATTCGCTCGTCAAGGCTGCCGTTCAAAACCTGAACGTTGAGGAAGACCAGGCGCGCCAGTTTATTCTAAAGTTCGGTCTAGCTCCCGATCGTCTAGAAGGACAGGTGTACCACGCTGTCGAAAGCGTTCTCGAAGGGTTCGCGGCTGAACTCACGAAATCGATTAAGTTTTTCCAGACACGTTACCCGAATACGCCAGTAGGCGGTATTTTGCTGGCTGGATACGCAAGTGTCGTGCCTAAATTTGGTGAATACGTTAGTTCAAAAACGAGTGTTCAGTCCGTACCTGCAAATCCATGGCAAAAAGTTCGCGTTCAGCAGTCAGACCAACAGCAACTTGCGGCAATCGCGACTGAATTTGCAACGGTGGTTGGCCTCGCGCAACGGAGGAACAAGTAATGATTGAAATTAACCTTGTCCCCGACGTTAAACAAGAACTCATTAAAGCTCAGCGTGTACGCGCCGGCGTTATCTCGATGGCGATTGTTGTTGGAATCGCGGCGGTTGGCATTGTTGTCGTACTTGCGTTATGGGTATTTGCCGTTCAGACTGCAAGAAGCGTGATCAGTGACGGTACTATTAAAAGCGAAAGCCAAAAACTAAGTAGTATACCAGATATTTCAAACACGCTGACTATCCAGAACCAATTAGCGCAATTATCAAAAATGCACGATGACAAGCACATCGACTCACGTATCTTCGATATTTTAGCGACTATTAATCCGCCAGAACCAAACACCGTGGCAATAACCAATCTCGTTCTTGATTCAAGTGCCAATACGATTAAAGTCGAAGCACAAGCAAAAAACGGCTATCCAGCACTAGAGGTATTTAAAAAGACAATTGCAGCAACGACTTTCCAGTTCGCGAAAGATGGAAGTAACCAGTCAATTCCACTCGCAAGCGAAATAAGTGACAGTGACCGCAGTTATGGCGAAGATGCAAGTGGAACAAAAGTGCTACGATTCGCTTTAACATTCACGTATTCTCCAGAATTATTCTCGCGACTTTCCCAAGACGCTAAGATTGTGGCGCCAACAAAGACGAATGTAACGGATTCATTCCTGGGCGTGCCAACCAGTTTGTTCACGCAAAAAGCTAGTGACACCGAGGAGGATAACTAATATGGCAACTGGCGACACTGCTCTTCGTAAACGTCAACAAATCGCGAATGCCAACCGCATGATGTTCTTGTGGGTGGCTGCCGTATCGGTGGTTGTCGGCATTGCGGCAGTTCTATCGTTATTCCTTGTGCAAAAAGCATTGTTTAATGAAAAAGTCCTCGCTGAAAAAGATAAAACCGCCTCAACGCTGGTCAAGAATAACAAAGCCATCGACGAGTTAAAGAACCAAGTACGCGTGCTGAATACCAACCAGGCGCTGAAAGATTCAATGGCACCTGGCGAGACACAGCCTGTTCAGGTGGTTCTGGATGCGCTTCCTTCCGAAGCAAACTCATCAGCGCTCGGCGCTTCGCTCCAGGAAAAGTTCTTGAATGATGGGGCACTAAAGCTTGAATCATTGAATGTTGACCCGGTTGTGGGAGTTGAATCACAATCGGATCAAAACGTCCAGGACGCTTCGGCAAGTAGCACAGAGGCTGTGGTTGGTCAGAAACAGATTACTTTCCGCTTTGCAGTCAGTACCGACTTAGCTAACGCGAATGCCCTAAAAGACCTTTTGCAGCGCATGGAACGTTCAATCCGCACAATTGATATCACGTCGCTTACCGTAGAAACACAGGGCGCTCGGCTTGTACTCACCGTTGAAGGACATGCCTTCTACGAACCAGCAAAATCAGTAGAACTAAAAGATAAGACGGTAAAGCCATGAAAAAATCAGATATAGCAATGATCATCCTTATCGCTTCAATCAGTGTCTTGATCGCGTACTTTGTTGCCAAGGCTGTACTTGGTGATGTGCAAAACGAATCCGTCAAAGTGAAAACTACCGAACCAATTACATCGGAAGTTACCGAACCAGACAAGACGGTATTTAATACTAACGCCATAAACCCAACGGTTGAGGTCATTATTGGTGGTGACGGACAATCTGCGGGCAGTCAACCATAGGGCGCTACTGATATGGCGCTTCTTACTAGTGATATTCAAGAAAAATTGATTGCTCTTCTGACTGAAGAGGGGTTGGTGACGGCAGAAGCCATTCGAGGTGCTGAAGACGATGCTGCCAAGACGAATAAGCCTCTATTCGCCGCCTTAACGGAGCAAGGAATCGTTGATGACGAACTACTGACGCATGCAATCGCGCAGGTTTCAGGCGTACCCTATGTTAATTTGACCAATAGCCTAATTGACGAGAAGGTACTGGCATTATTACCTGAGGATATTGCAGAGCGCTTCATGGCAGTTCCGCTTGCGGAAGTGCAAAACCGTCTAGCTGTGGCAATGATTGACGCTAATAACGTCCAGGCTGTAGACTATCTTGCAAACCGCGTCCAGCGTCCCGTAAAAGTCTTCATGGCATCTGAAGCTGGTGTTAGGCACGTACTTGACCAATACCGCACCGACCTTTCGAGCGTTGATGAAGCTGCCGAAGCGTCACAGGAAGAAGCGAGGGCTGATAGCGACGGCGACATTAAAACCATTGTTCAAGATTCGCCGATTAGCCGGGCGCTATCGACAATTTTGGAATACGCGGTTAAATCACGGGCTAGTGACGTGCATGTCGAACCATTAGAAAGGGCATTAAAGATTCGTTGTCGGGTTGACGGCGTGCTTCGGGAGATCATGCAGCTGCCAAAATCAATCGAACCGGCCCTAGTGAGCCGTATAAAGATTTTATCCAACCTGAAAATCGATGAACACCGTATTCCACAGGATGGTCAATTTACGGTCAAAGTTGCCGGCAAAGAAGTCGACCTTCGCATCGCGATTAGCCCGGTCGTTTGGGGCGAACAAGTGGTCATTCGTCTACTGGATAAATCAGGCAACACCTTTGATATTGAACAAATGGGGTATGCGGGCCGCGCACTGCGTATGATCCGAAAAGGCATCCGAAAACCAAACGGCATGGTTCTAACATCCGGTCCTACTGGCTCGGGTAAATCTACTAGTTTGTACGCGCTTATTAAAGAGATCAAAGATGACAGCATCAATATTGTCACGCTTGAAGATCCGGTTGAATACAAAATGGATGGCGTTAACCAAATTCAGGTAAACGCCGATGTTGGGCTGACATTCGCAACGGGCCTACGGTCAATTCTTCGCCAGGACCCGAACGTTATCATGGTAGGGGAGATCCGTGACGCCGAAACTGCCAACTTGGCAGTACAGGCGGCGCTAACGGGTCACCTTGTATTCAGTACTCTGCACACCAACTCGGCTGCTGGAGTGTTGCCTCGTCTTCTCGACATGAATATCGAACCTTTCCTTATTGCCAGCACGGTGAATACGATCATTGGACAGCGTCTGGTGCGCCGGGTATCACCAAAACGTGATAGCTACCAATCTTCACCGATTGAAACCCAGAACATTCTAGCAACGATCGGGCATCTTCTACCGAAGACAAAAGCTGATGTTGCACGCGTTTCTGCAGATTTAGGCTATAAAGACTTGCCCCTAGCGGGCCAAAGCGCTTATACTTTAGTCAAGGGCAAAGATACCCCGCAGACGCCAAGAGGTTATCTTGGGCGTGCTGGGCTTTACGAAGTGATGGACGTCAACGAAGAAATCCAAAATCTCATCGTTGCCCGGGCAACAAGTTCCGAAATTCAGCGCAAGGCCGTCGAACAGGGAATGGTGACGATGCGCCAGGACGGCTACCTAAAGGCATTGCAGGGTCTCACAACTATTGAAGAAGTTAATCGCGTGGCAGCAGATACAGCATAAGAAGGGTGGAAACAAGATGAACAACCAAGAACTAAGGATAGAAGTACTGCTTGAGGAAGTCGTTAAAAAACGCGCCTCGGACCTTCACTTGCAAGTAGGTCTTCCGCCTATGCTGCGTGTCGATGGCGGGCTAGCGCCAATTCCCGGTTTTAATCCTATGGACGAGCCAGCGGTTGAATCGTTGGTATTTGCGATCCTTGACCAGGATCAGCAACAGATCCTGATGAAGGACAAGGAATTTGACTTTAGCTTTGCCTTTGGAACGCTTGGTCGTTTTCGCGTAAACGCTTTTCACGAACGCGGCAACCTAGCCGCTGCGCTTCGTTTAATTCCTAACGAGATTAAATCCGTGACCGAACTTGGCATGCCGCCGGTCGTTATGGGTTTTGCTGACTATCCCCGCGGACTCGTTTTGGTGACTGGTCCAACCGGTTCTGGTAAGTCAACGACACTTGCGGCGCTTGTCGACAAGATTAACACTGAACGCGCCGACCACATTATTACAATCGAGGATCCTATCGAATTTACGCACAAATCTAAAAAATCGGTTATCGTTCAGCGTGAAGTCCACTATGACACCTATAGTTTCTCGGCTGCGCTTCGTTCAAGCCTGCGCCAGGACCCGGATGTCGTACTGATTGGTGAGATGCGTGACCTTGAAACGATCTCCGCCGCCATCACGATTGCCGAAACGGGACACTTGGTTTTCGCAACGCTTCACACCAACAGTGCAGCCCAATCTATTGATCGTATGATCGACGTATTTCCGCCGCACCAGCAGCCACAAATTAGGGCGCAGCTTTCAAACATCCTGATGGCAATCTGTTCACAGCGCCTGGTGCCGGCTATTGGTGGTGGTCGTGTCGTTGCCGCCGAGGTACTTATCGCGAATCCTGCTGTTCGTAATATTATCCGCGAGGGTAAATCCCACCAGCTTGACGCGGTTATCCAAACGGGTGCAGACCAAGGAATGCAAACGATGGATCGTACGCTTGTCAGCCTTATTCAAAGTGGTACGGTAACCTATGATGAAGCACGGAACTTCGCTGTCGACTTAACTGAATTTGAACGATTGATGAGAGGCTAACCAGGTGAAGAAATTTGATTATCAAGCGAAAGATAACTCGACCAACAAAATGGTCCGGGCAACCGTTCAGGCCGACTCTGAAGGCGCAGCGGCAAAATTACTGATCGCTCAGGGGTTTACGCCGCTTGATATCAAAGAATCCAACGAAAATGGCAGTCTCTTCGGTCGTTTAACAGGTCGCATTACCACAAAAGATAGGATTGTCTTTACGAGGCAGCTTGCAACGTTGATTGGAGCTGGACTGCCTTTGTCACAGAGCTTGCACACGGTAATGGAACAAACCGATAACAAGCGCCTTCAGGCGGTTGTTGAAGAAATCGTGGCTTCGGTCGAAGGGGGTAAATCGCTCTCCGAATCATTCTCAAAGCATCCAGATGTCTTCGACAATGTCTTCTTAGCCCTTATTTCGGCAGGTGAAGCATCAGGTACGCTTGACGACTCACTTAAGAGGATCGCGGCGCAACAGGAAAAAGATGCGGCAACGATGAGCAAGATTAAAGGTGCTTTAACGTATCCGTTGATTGTCCTCGTCGTTATCTTTGGCGTTATGGGTTTCATGCTCTTTACTGTAGTTCCACAGGTAGAGAAACTCTACCGCGACCTTAAAAAGGAGTTACCATTCCTAACACAGGCAATGGTTTCAACGGCAGATTTCCTGGCGCATTTCTGGTGGTTGGTAATTATCCTGGCAGGTGTCGGTACTTACTTTTTCATTCAGTATCTCAAGACAGAGAGTGGTATCAGGTTTAAAGATACCTTCAAGCTTAACGTACCTTTATTTGGCAAGATGTTCCGTAAGCTTTACATGGCACGTCTCTCGCGCACGGGACAGACGCTTCTTGCGACAGGAGTAGCCATGCTCGATATGCTACGAATTACGAGTACGGCGGTCAATAACTCGATTATTGCTAGAAGTATTGACCGGGCGGCCGAGAAAGTAAAAGGCGGTAAGGCGCTTTCGGCTGCATTGCAGCCAGAAGATTATATTTTGTCGCTCGTTCCCCAGATGATCAAAATTGGCGAACAGTCTGGTAAGATCGACGAAATGATGGGCAAGACTGCCCAAGTATACGAGGACGAGCTCGATGAAGAGATAAAAGCAATTTCTACGGCTATCGAGCCAATCCTGATGGTTATCTTGGCTGTAGTAGCCGGTGGTATGGTGGGCGCAATCTTACTTCCGATCTATAGCCTAGTTAACGATGTAAATGTCTAGACAAGCGCATTAAGCTAGGGTACTATAAGCATAAGCGTTAATACGCAACACTAACTTGTTCATAGAAAGGTGGAAAAGATTTTATGAACGTACAACAGAAAAATAAAGAAAAAGGCTTCACAATCATCGAGGTGGTCCTTGTCCTCGCAATTGCCGGACTAATCTTCTTGATGGTATTTATTGCCTTACCTGCATTGCAGCGTAACCAGCGTGATACACAACGTAAGAACGATGTTACGCGTGCTCAAACGGCTGTTAATAACTACCAAACGAATAATCGTAACCAACTTCCAACTTTTGATACTGCGTTTATCACAAAGTATCTTAAGGTTGGAGGCGACACATTCACAGATCCTAACGGTACTGACTACAGCTTTAGGCTTGCATCAAATCCAACTGAATTCGATAGTAAGGCTGAGATCTATGTTACAACACGGGCTGTCTGTAACGGCGAGGCTCTCACTACAGGCCAAGGCGCCGGAAAAGTTGCCCTTCAGTACAAACTTGAAGGTGGTGGCGTTTACTGCGTAAGTAACTAGCAGGAATATAATAATATTTCTTCAAAACGAGACTCATATGAGTCTCGTTTTGGTATAAGGAAGTATACATTATTTTCATAGCGTTTTGTCGGTGTGATATAATTTAAGATATTCTTCAGTTGCAGCATCCTTCGAGACAACACGGAGTGAAAGTATGGAAGCACATTCGAGCAAGGTAAGACGACGCATCACTACCGCAGTTGCGGCTGCGGCATGTGTCACGACGCTGCAGTTCGGCGTACTCGCCCCCCAGGCGAGCGCCGCATCGCAGTGCACCGCCGGAATCGGTCAGGTTGGCCCCTACGCGTACTGCGGGAACGGCCCCGGTCAGTTCCGTGTCCGCATCCTGTGTCAGAACATTTTCACGCTCGGCTCGCGGTGGGTTTGGGGCTCGTGGTTCAACGCCGGCGGCGGAACCATCTCCACGGCCAACTGCGCGTGGAACGAGCGCCTGTACGGCAGCCCCGGATACGAGACCCGCTAGAGTCCCATCGGGGCTAAATCGCCGCTGCGATTGAAGTATAGCCCCGTCAGAAATGGCGGGGCAACTTCAATTTTATGGCTAGGCTTTCTCTTATGGATAAAACTAGCGTATGATAATGCTTATGGAACAATCATATATTTGTGTCGTCCTAACGGTCTTAGGACTAGTTATGGGGAGTTTTGCCGGGGCAACTGTGTGGCGATTGCGTGCACGCCAGCTTGTTCAGGATAAAGAAGACGGGGAAGAGTACGACAAAAAAGAATACAAAACGCTCATACCCTTAACGCAGGCAAAGGCAACGGACGATCGTTCACGTTGTTTGCATTGTGGACATACACTGGCTTGGTATGATCTCATCCCTTTGGTCAGCTGGCTAAGTACGAGTGGAAAGTGTCGCTATTGTAAAAAATCTATTGGCTCGTTTGAACCTTTGATCGAATTAGGTACGGCTGCGTTTTTTGTTGCTTCGTATCTACTGTGGCCAGATCAACTAGCATCTTACTCCGAAGTTGTTCATTTTGGTCTATGGCTAATAGCTGGAGTAATTTTAGCGATCTTGTTCGCTTATGATCTAAAGTGGTTTTTGTTGCCTAATAAGGCTGTTTTTCCGCTTATCGGCGTAAGTGCACTGTTTGCAATCATTACGGTAAGTGTTGCTCCAGACATTACTGGTGCTCTTATTAATCTTGGGTTCGCAGTACTCATCCTCAGCGGTCTGTATCTTGTAATCTGGCTCTTATCAAGAGGGCAGTGGATCGGTTTTGGCGATGTGAAGCTAGGCCTTGCCCTGGCGCTGCTTCTTGGTGACTATAAACTGGCGATCGTTGCTTTATTTGCCGCAAACCTTATTGGGTGTCTGATTGTCATACCGGGTATGATCGCCGGCAAATTAACGCGAACGACACGAGTACCATTCGGTCCGCTTTTGATTCTTGGTTTTGTCATTGCGGGCTTGTGGGGCCAAGACATCGTTGATGCCTACATGAATCTGTTATCTTTGTAATCTCAGCCCTTATAGTCTCATAGTTCTTATGCTATAATGGGCGCACATGGGCATCAAAACGCAACACGGTTTTACGATCATTGAAGTGATGCTATTCCTAGCGGTTACGGGTATGTTAGCTGTCGCCATTTTAGTGGGGTCAGGGGTATCGATTAACCAGCAGCGATACCGGGACAGCGTGAATACCTTTAAGGGTTTTATCCAGCAGCAGTATAACGAGACAACGAATGTGGTCAATAGCCGTAGTGGAAATGCTTCCTGCGCGAACGCGGTAGTCGCAGAACCACCTGATAGTGTTCCATCCCCGCAGCCACGGGGGACAAGTGAATGCGTGTTGATGGGACGGCTCTTAACGGTAGCCGACAACGGAGTTGACCTGAATGTTTCGAACGTGGTTGGTTATCGCACATCACTTACGACGCCACCTGCACCGACTGATCTTGCCGAAATCACGACTAACTATCGTCTTGGAACTTCACCAATCGATGATGAAAATAGCCAAGTTGAATGGGGCGCGCAGATCGTAAAGCCAAAAACGACAACGCTCCAGCCATTTTCGATGATGATTATCCGCTCGCCACTTAGTGGATCCGTAATGACCTTTGTAAAAGACGGGGTGCAGACTGATTTGAATGGCTTTGTCGCTGGTGGAATTCTTAAAACCAACAAAGACATTTGTATTAATGCCGATGCCGGATCATTCGTGGGCAGCCGGCAGGCAATCCGAATTAGCGCGTATGCCAGTAGTAGCACAGCAATCGAGATACCATCAGAAGGTGATAATATATGCGATTAGGTAAATTCTGGCAAAAGGAACGCGGAGACACGATTATCGAGGTTCTTTTCGCAGTCACTGTTTTTGCTATGGTTGCCGTTGGAACATTAACAATTATGAATCAGGGAACAGCAACTGCTCAGCGATCGCTTGAAATTACGCTAGTGCGAGCACAAATTGACGCACAGGCCGAAGCAATCCGTTATATTCATCAGGCATATGTCACGAGTTTTCAGACCGGAGGAGCTGCTCCTACTGGTATAGCCGCCGAGTGGGTGAAGATGACGAACAAAACGACAGGTAAAGGCGCTAATCAGGCTTCGGCATTCGGACAAACGACGGGGACTGTCTGCCCAACGACAACGCCAGGTGAAAGGCCGTTCATTCTAAATGCACGAGCCGCAACTATATTAGGGACGACACCAGCTATGACACCACCTGCCGGAATCTCTCTACCCCCGTTCGCCCAAGTGCAATATAACAATCCACCCAATGCCTTAACTGTTGCGCGTACGTATGGTATCTGGATCGAGGCCGTTCCGTCAACGCTAGCGAATGCGACAGGTTTTGTTGATTTCCATATTCGAGCATGCTGGGAAAGCCCGGGTAGTGCGGCACCTGTAACGCTGGGAACGATTGTGAGGCTATATGAACCACGTTAAAAAAGACGGATTTACGCTGATTGAACTAATGCTCGCCATGTCGTTCATATCTTTACTGTTACTTGCAATCGCGATGACAACGATTCAAGTCAGCCATATCTACACGAAAGGTATTACGCTTCGTGAAGTCAACCAGGCGGGAAGAGCAGTAAGCGAAGAATTACAGCGTAGTATATCGGCGAGCTCGCCATTTGAGGTCAATTCAGCTGCACCCGCGACTAAGTATATTGTTCGGTTGGGAGGCGGCAGATTGTGTCTAGGCAGGTATACGTATGCGTGGAACTTCGGAAGCGCATTAAAGGGTGATCCTGGCGCTCCGGCTCCCTTTAGCAAATATGAAGATGGAACGCCGGTTCGTTTCGCAAAAATTTCCGACCCTAACGCGTCACTCTGTACAGCCCCAATATCAGATACGGTCATAAGAGCAAATTCGACGGATATGCTGGTTAGTGGTGATCGGGATTTAGCGATGCATAAATTCACGATTACGAAGGGCGCTGAAGATCTAACGATTGGCCAAACATTGTATGCAATTTCAATGGTAATCGGCACGAACGATAGGGCAGAGTTAGTCACGGGCGATACGTCATGCAAACCACCGGCTGACGGTCAGGGAAATGAAAATTATTGTTCAGTCAACCAATTCGATATTATTGCGCGAGCAGGTAACAAAGCAGGGGGAAATTAGCATGAAGATACAAAACCGGCGACTATCCCAGTCAGGTGCAGTGTCGCTTTTTGTTGTAATTTTTAGTGCGCTATTACTGACAATTATAACGATTAGTTTTGTCCAGCTGATGGTAAAAGATCAACGTCAGGCTACGGCAAGCGATCTTTCGCAAAGTGCGTATGATTCTGCTCAGGCGGGTATCGAAGATGCGAAACGGCTTTTGATTTTAGACCAGTCTTGTCGTAACGGGACTGCTGCTCCTTCGGTTAACTGCGGACAAGTTACTGCCGCGCTAGCTTTGGTGCCTGGTACATTACAGACGGCCTGTAATACGCTTGGCCAAAGCGGGATAGTCAACCAGACGGGCGGCGAGACGATTATCCAACAGACCACAACGGATAATGCGGCAAAATTAGACCAAGCATATACATGCGTGAAAATCGCAGTTGATACGGCAGACTACCTGGGGCAACTTGAAAACGATGAATCCGTCATTATTCCTCTAAAGGGAGACCGGGCATTCAGCAAAGTTGAACTTAGTTGGTTTAGCGACCAAGATCTTTCCGGAACAGGCAACTTAGACATCGCTTTTCCAGATACGGGAGCAAACGTAACTTTGCCAAGAGTCGGTACGAAATGGAAAACAAATTCTCCAGCATTAATGCGGGCTCAACTTATACAGCTCGGCAGTACCTTCAAGTTATCCGATCTTGATGCAAGTGGCGGAGGGGGAAGAAGTGACGCCAATACACTGTTCCTGTATCCGTCAGCCGCAGGTCTTCCTCCGACGGTAGACAAAGACTTTTTGGTTGATGTCCGTCGTGATCCCACCAATGCTCCTCAGCCTATCTTTTGTAAATCAAATATTGCGGGCGGAGGCTATGCCTGCCAAGTAAGTCTAAAGATTCCTGATCCAGTAGACGGTGACGTAAACAATCGAAACGCATTCTTGCGATTGAGCGCTCTATATAACAAGGCGCATTTCCAGGTAAAATTAAAAGATAGTGCGGGCGGAGACGTAAAGCTTTCTGGGGTACAGCCAGAAGTTGATTCTACTGGACGAGCAAATGATTTGTTCCGTCGTGTTGTCGCGCGCGTTGAGCTTCGAGGTGACTTCACCTATCCAAATGCCGAGATCAATCTTGCGGGGAACTTGTGTAAGAACTTTAGCGTAACTGATACGAACATCGGGTATAGCTCCAGTGCTAGTTGCCTGCCGTAGCGTTTAGTCGGTATCGCTATGGAACTTTTCGTAAACTTCGCGTAGGTGTTCGTCGGTAACGTGCGTATATACCTGTGTCGTACTAATATTGCTATGGCCCAGCATCGACTGGACGCTGCGGATATCCGCTCCATTCATAAGTAGATCGGTGGCAAAGCTGTGACGCATCGTGTGAGGACTGACATGCTTTGTGATGCCGGCTAACCTGGCATATTTTGTGATGATTCGCTGAATGCTGCGTGCGGTGAGTCGTCGATAATCGCCACTGTTAGTAACGGTGTTATTACGGCTGTAGCTTAAAAAGAGGGGCGGAAGATTATCTATGCGTGTCGCGAGGTAATCATTAACCCGAACCGCTGCAGCTTCGCCAATGAATATAGGCCGGTCTTTTTGGCCTTTTCCGCGAACCATAAATTCGCGACGCTTGGTATTGATATGGTCCCGGTTTAAATTGACTAGTTCGGATACGCGTAACCCGCTAGAGAAGAGAAGTTCGATAATTGCACGATCGCGAAGCCCAACCTCATCTTCCAAAGGGATAATATCGAGCATCCTAGCGACTTCGTCGTAATGCAAGAACGTTACTTGTTTACGGGACACCTTTGGAAGTTCAATTTTATCAGGACTAAGGCTTTCAATATCTCGTCTTGATAAATAGCCTAAGAAGCCGCGAAGGGCAATCAGGTGGTAACTTTGGGTGATTGTCGCTAGCTCGTCCTCTTGTTCATTTTTGTAGCGATTGAGCCAAAGCCGGTATTTACGGACAATTTCTGACGTGATCTTACTAACGACAATATCGTTGCTGAACTCAACGAATCGCTCAAGGTATAGCTTATAATTCTCGGCCGTTTTGGCAGAGCGGCCGCCTTCTACCTCAAGGTGTTCAATATAATCTAAAATTAATTCAGACGTGTACATAGTATTAGCATAGCCTAGATTGGTCCGGATGGGTATAATAGTAACCAATGAATATCTTAGAAACCGTTATATTAGGACTGACGCAGGGTCTGACCGAATTTATACCAATTAGTAGCTCAGGTCATTTAGTGATTGTGCAACAAATTTTTTCAGGAGCTTCTGACCATCTGTTCCTTGAATTTATTAACATCGGAACCCTTCTCGCGTTAGTCGTGTACTTCTGGAAACGGATCGTTACAATCTGTAAAGACGTATTTTTGAACAAAAATTTTGTTCTAGCGCGCAACATCCTTATTACGTCAGTACCGGCAGGAATCGTCGGGTATTTCCTATCGGATTTCATTGGCAAATCATCGTTTTTTGGCAGCCTTGTCGTCGTGACGGTTACCTTGGCTGTTGTGGGTGTCGTAATGATCGTTCTTGAAAGATTACCGAAAGCTGACCCGGTTTCTAGCGGGGAAAAACTAAGCCCGTGGCGGGCATTCGCTATAGGCATCGCTCAAATGCTTGCGCTTATTCCAGGCGTGTCACGATCGGGCTCGACAATTATCGCGGGACGCCTTGCCGGACTTAATCCAGCATCTGCGGCCGAGTATAGCTTTTTGGCATCACTGCCAATTATGGTCGGGGTAACATTAAAAGTATTTATCAAATCCAGCGACCGTGCCTATTTTATTGAACATATGCCCATGCTGCTTGTTAGTAATACGGTTGCGTTTATCTCGGGCCTGATCGCGGTCGGATTTTTAATGAAGTATCTTTCAAAACACAGCCTTGCACTATTCGGCTGGTATCGTGTCGGGCTGGCCTCTATTTTAGCCGTGTATCTTTTGGTACAATAGAATAAATAGTTAAAGGAGAAATATGAGTTCAAATGTCCAAAAATCGTTGGTAGTCTTTAAGCCTGATACCGTTCAGCGCGGAGTTGTAGGTGAAATCCTTAGTCGTTTCGAACGAGTTGGCCTAAAGATCGTCGCAACGAAAATGATTGCCCCTAACAAAGAGCACTACTACAAACACTACGAAGAAATCGGCCAAATGGTCACTCGCCGTGGCGAGCACGCGTTTGAAGTAACGCTTAACATGATGATCCAGGGCCCGGTTATTGCTATGGTATTCGAAGGCGTTGAAGCGGTAGCGCTAATTCGTAAACTGGTTGGTCCAACCGAACCAAAATCAGCTGCTCCAGGAACAATTCGTGGCGATTTCTCGCATATGAGTTTTGGCTATGCGGATGACGCCAACAAGGGCATCCCAAACCTTATTCACGCATCAGGCGACGAAGAAGAGGCTGAAAAGGAAATTGCTCACTGGTTTACTCCAGACGAGATTTACCAGTACGAAGCTTTAAACGAGAAGTTTACTCGTTAATTCAGAGCAATCCTACAAGATAAACGACAGTGGTAAAACACTGTCGTTTTCATGCTACAATTAGAGCACAAACATACGCCCCGGTAGCTCAACTGGATAGAGTAGATCCGTCCTAAGGATATGGTTGCAGGTTCGACTCCTGCCCGGGGTACCAAGAGGTAATTATGAGCAAAAAACAAGAAGACGATCAAGTACTAGATTTCGACGGCCAACGCGACGGGGAACAGCTTCTTTTCGTATTTCGACGTCATATAATCTCAATGCGAAAAGGATTTTATCTTTTGCTGATTCCATTTGCGGTGTCGAGTATTCCGCCGCTTATCTGGCAGACGAACCTTGAGCTGTTCATTCTGCCCATTATCGGCCTTGCAATCGGGCTCATCCTCTTCTCGTATCACTTTATCATGTGGTATTTTACGATCTATATCGTGACAGATCAGCGTATTCGTCAGATCACCCAGAAGGGCTTTTTTGGTAAAGACGTTATTGAGCTTCGGCTATCAAAGATTCAAAACATAAGCTATAATATACCAGGGTTTACGGGTGAGTTATTTCACTTTGGGACGATCGTTATTCAGACCTTTGTTGGCGATCTTGTTATCCATAAAGTAGAGCACCCGGATAAAATTTATAACAAGTTACAGGATGCGGTGTCTAAAGCGCTAGCCGAACCTGAGCAGGGAGATTATGAAGAAACTACTGTCTAGAAGACGTGCTAAACAAGAGGTGTCAACGCGTATTACGAACGAGACGGTCGCGGAACATCGCGAGCGTATTCTTGCTGGCGGACGACGCTTTAAATACCCAATGCAATATGCAAGACACCGACTAGTTTTCAACACTATTATCGTTGCCGTAGTTGCCCTTGTTGTTCTTGTAATAGTAGGCTGGTGGCAGCTGTATTCAGTCCAAAATACAAGCAGTTTTATGTATCAAGTGACACGTATTTTGCCGTTACCGGTTGCGAGTGTCGACAGTGCGCAGGTTCGCTACAGCGATTATCTAATGGGCTATAACGCTTCTATCCATTATCTTCGCCAAAGCGAACAACTGGATTTAAACACTGAAAATGGCAAGCGACAGGTTATCGACAACAAGCGCATATCAATGGACAATGCTATCGCGGACGCCTACGCGGGTAAACTTGCGCGTGATCTTGACATTTCGGTCACGGATAAAGAAATCGATCAAATTATTGACGATGATCGTAATACGGCAAATGGACGTATTTCCCAGGAGACATACGATGCCTCAGCGCTTAATATTTTAGGATGGGGTCCGCAAGAATATCGGCAAGATGCCAAGAGCAAACTTATTCGCCAAGAAGTTTCATACAAAATAGATTCAATTGCCAAAACCAGAGAAGAGCAGGCGTTGAAATTATTACAGCAAGACGGTGATTTTGATAAAGCGGCAATTGCGCTAGGTGGCACGGGCAAGGCAAAAGCGATGACTGGCCTGTCGGGACTTGTTCCTCTGACCAACAGAGACGGCGGGTTAAGCAAGGCTGCGGCCAAGCTTGAAAAAGGTCAAATCTCTCCTGTTGTTAAAACAAGTACAGGAGATGGCTATTATTTCGTTAAGCTTCTTGATCGAAACGATAGGCAGATCAGCTACGCGTACTTGCGGATTCCTTTGACTGTTTTCGACGATCAATTGGCCGCACTTAAAAAAGATGGAAAAGTGAAAGAGTATATTACGATACCTGTCGTTAAGGATCAGGACTAAAATAAAGGAGGTGACCATGTTTCAATTACCAAATTTGCCTTATGAATATGACCAACTAGGGGACTATATTAGTGGTGACATTATGAGGCTACATCATTCCAAGCACCATCAAACATACGTAGATAAACTGAATGCTGCGATTGATACAGCACCAGCACTCCGCGAGCGTCCTCTTGAAAGTCTTCTTTCAGACCTCGAGACTCTTCCTCAATCCGTACAAACTGCTATCCGTAATCACGGGGGTGGTCATTATAACCACAGCTTGTTCTGGCAATGGATGTCACCGGATGGCGGTGGCGAGCCAACAGGTGAACTGGCAGATAAGATTATCGAAAAATATGGAAGTTTCCAAAAATTTGTTGATGAATTTACTACAAAATCCCTTGGGGTTTTTGGGAGTGGTTGGGCATGGCTGCAGCCAAATATGGACATAATTACAACGCCCAATCAAGATACGCCTATCATGAAGGGCCTCGAAGCACCTCTGTTAGGGCTGGACGTATGGGAACATGCCTACTATCTGGACTACAAAAACAAACGCGATGATTACGTTAAAGCCTGGTGGAACGTCGTAAACTGGGACTTCGTACAAACTCGTTACGACGCGAAATAACGTTCATGGATTCAACTTCGCTTAATCGGATGGCTGTCTCTGCGACGTTACATTGCCTGACGGGATGTGCGATAGGCGAAGTGCTAGGGATGGTAGTCGGCACAGCTGTTGGTCTAGGTAATTTTCAAACTATCTTATTGGCAATAGCATTGGCATTTTTGTTTGGCTATGCGCTTTCAACGCTTCCATTGCTACGAGGCGGTATGCCTCTTAAAAAAGCTCTAACACTTGTCCTACTGGCTGATACGTTATCCATTGCCACGATGGAGGTTGTTGATAATCTAGTTATCGTGTTTATTCCCGGAGCAATGGACGCTGGACTAAATACCGTGCTTTTTTGGTTTAGTCTGGCGCTATCACTGGTAATAGCGTTCTTTGCTGCCGTACCCGTTAATCGCTACCTACTCACGAAAAATAAAGGCCATGCACTTATTCATCAACATCATGGCCATCACTAAATAGCGGTGGATTGGTCGACTGACTTAACCTGATGATTACGAATTCCTAACCAAGATATAATTCCACCCGTTATCAAAAGAATAGCCGTAGCAACGAGACCGCGGTGAAAGCCGGTCAGATCAAGATTTGGCCCTATCACAACTCCAATGCCGGCAATCGCAACTAATCCTGCAATACGAGACACCGCATTATTAACGGCAGATCCGATTCCGGCATCTTGTTTATTGATCGATCCTAAAATTGCTGCAGTAAGCGGCGCGACGGTTGTAGAAAGACCAACACCAAAAATAAGGACGCCTGGAAATATCTGCCACCAATAATTTACGGATTGATCAACTTGTAACATCCACAAAAATCCAATCCCTGAGATGATAGGGCCAAGCGTCATAAATATCCGAGGACCGTATTTACCGGCAAGTGCACCAAAGCGTGACGACATGATAAACATAATAATTGTAACAGGTAGAAGTGCCAGACCGGATTCAATTGCCGAATAATGACCGACTTGCTGAATAAAAACAGTGATCAAAAACGTTGCAACGCCCAGGCCTCCATATACGGCAAAAGTTGCAACATTTCCCCAGCTAAAATTACGAACTGCAAAGAGCTTTAGGGGCAGCATGGGCTGAGGAGCTTGCTTTTCGTGCCATATAAAGATGATAAAGGCGAGTACGCCTAGAATGAGGGAGATGAAGATGAGCGGATGTCCCCACCCGTACCGAGTATGTTCGATGAGTGCAAAAACAGGCAGCCCAAGCGCCGCAATACCGTAAACGGCACCTTTAATGTCAACTTTTGTATTTGCACGAGTGTGTTCAGTGGACTTTAGCCGGCTGATTAGCCACACGGTAATGGCAATCGGAAGGATATTGATAGCAAAGATAAGACGCCAGGATGCCGCATCGACTAGAACCCCTCCTACGAGCGACCCGACAACGTACGCAATTCCTGTCCAGGCCGTCCATGTACCTATTGCCTTGCTTTCAGCAGGACCAGAAAAATTAGCAATAATAAACGCTAGCGAACTAGGGACTAATAACGCACCAGCTACACCCTGAAGCACGCGAGAAACAATTAAAAAAGTATCGGTAGGCGAAACGGCACACAAAAGTGATGTTATGCCAAATCCGATTAGTCCTATGACGAGTATTTTTTTATGCCCAAAAATATCCGAAAATGATCCAGCGATTAACATTAATGCACCAAGCGTAATAAGATACGCATCCACAACCCACTGCTGCGTGACTAGTCCGCCACCTAGCTCCCGGGAAATAGCCGGCAGTGCAACGTTGACAATCGATCCATCCAAAAAGGCGACAAACGAAGCCAAAATACTGACAATAAGGACTAAACGTTGCTGCTTGCTCATACTGTAAGTATAGCTTATTTGCGGGTCAAAGGACGGGTGGAGGCGGCAATACCAATGGCAACTGCAACCACAACGGCATTCTTAATAATATACTGCCCCTCGAGCGTTGGAACAAAAGGCGACTGCCATGTGTATTCAGGGACAAGCACCAAAGGCGAACACACGATTACCATATGAAAAAGGAGCAGCGGAATAACTACTCTTGTCATCTTGGGAAACAAGAATAACAGCCCGATAATGCATTCCAAAACGGCCAGAACGATAAAAAGCGTATCAAAATACTGCATGCCGACTGTTTTTGCAGTTAGTGCTTCTGCCAGGAGACTAGCTGGGCTTAGCCCAAGGATTTTAATCAGCCCAAACCAAAAGAAAACAAGAAAAATGGATATGCGAGCCATCGGAATATATGTTTTCTTAAAGAAGGCAACCACCCTCAGATCAATAGCTTCATAGTCAATTTTCCTTTGCATACTCTAATATAGTAGCAGAGCTTATGGTTATTTTGAGAGTATGCCTGTATTTTATCCACTGGACTATTACCTGCTCAAGTTGATAAAGTTGCATAGAAAATACCCCATCATACGACGGGGTATTTTCTATGGCGAATCGTAACTGAAGATGCCTAGAGCTATTTTGCGAAATCGAGTGCAATTCCGCTAGAATCATCGTGCAATTTGAAACGAGGATATTTTGTCAACGTCGGGTCATCTTTTTCGGTACCGCGAACTACTTCAAATAGGCCCATGAGTCCAGATTGTTGATAGTATGTTGCATATTCGCTCCACTTTTCCTCGGTGTCTGGGTCGGCTTTTGGCAAGAACATACCGTCTGTCAGTAAAAGTATCGTGGCGATATTATCCAAAGGCAGGGTAATGATACGGATGTGATCTTTTAGCCGGGCATCTCCATTAAGAGCTCCATAGCCAATATTAGCTTCTTCCCGTTGTTTTCGGGCATCGTCAAGCACAAGTTCGCGAATATTTTCTACACCCTCATCGGCAAGTCGGCGCCATTTTCTCATGGCGATAATATCTTGGTCTACATATCCAAGTGGAACCGTAGCGTTGCCTTTGGTATCAATAACAATGATGATGCTATCACCAACTTGCAACAAGTCTGCCGTGTTGTCGTTGATTTTTACAACTGCCGCAGTTGTGCCAAACCGGTTCACATTTTTTGACAGGTCAATACCTGCGTCAGACTGTACTTTTTCAATCTGATCGTTTGCTTCTAGCGCTGCTGTTTTTAGGCCAGAGCTACTTTTTGCAAAAGTATCAGCTGCGGTTGAAGCGGCCAGATAGCCTCCTGTTTTGCCATCAGGTGAAGTGTAGGGAACTAATGAAGAGGCTCCATCAAAAACTCCAAAAATCTGCTTTGTTTCGTCGACTAATATGCAATCCTCGTTGATATTACGGATGCCTATTTCATTGATAGAGGTAGTATTCATGCTCTTATCATATCAAAAGAAACCTCATATGGGGTTTCTTAATAATTTCACTTGGCGGATCATAACGGAAGATGTCTGGAGCTATTTCGCGTTTAATCACGGTAACTTAGATGCTATAGTGAATGACATCAGTAATCTTATCAGCGAGGTCAATTAATGGAAACTTTTATGCCTAAAGATAAAGTCTACACACTACTACTGGGCGAGATAGGGCCCGACTCTCCTGAGCGAGGCATATCCGACGACAAGGTCGTCATTGACGACCCGCAAGCCATGCAGGATCTCACAACCGCATATATATCAACCATGTATTACAGCGCACTCTCAAACCTGTACCTTCAGGGTCTTCTGCCTAAAGATATGGCCGATATAGACGGGGAGATGCCACGGTTTAAGATAGCCTATAACAGAACCTACGCTGACTTTACGGCAGCAGCCGAATGGCTTGTTAAAAATGGCGGTGCGTTTATCGTAACGAGTTCAGCAAGACAGTATTATGACGAAGTGTGTAGCATAGGTGAGAGTTCCATTATGGATATCCCTACCGCTTACTCTCAGGGAGTATAGATATACATTGCATGATTACCGACACGATTAAATACATCGCAGACTTTATCATGAGCATAATCTCTCCTGGCGCATCGGCGGAAAGCAACTACAAACAATTCCCTCTACCTTTGGCAATTTTTGTATGCGTTGTTGCGTTGCTGGCACTAGGACTCTTAGGCTCTGCCGGAGTGATAATTTTACTTAATTACTTAAGTTAGCTCTAACTTCATGCATAGTGCTGGGGGTAGAGGAAGTTTAGAACTATTCGAATCCCGGGTGCGAAAAAATCCACCAGATAGGTGAACTGTTCTCGTGGCGGGCCGTAACGGAAGAAGTCTGGAACTATTTCACCTGTAAAGAAGGACTGGCTTAGGTAGAGAGCTCCTTGTCGTCCAAGTCCAAGGCTCTTAGAATGTCTTTTGTGCCATAAACAAAGGACATCGTGTCCTGACTGAGCCTACTCAGATTGCGGTAGAGTCCTGGCTGAATTGACTCAACCTTCTGCACAAAATGCCTATAAGCTTCTGGATCCTTTCTACCCTTCATTAAGTCGTCATAAAGACCTGGGGCGCGTTGGTCTAACAGGTTGATTCCATAGGCGGCTATGCCGCTCAGTGATGGGTGAATGAAGACTTGCTGCGGGCCTGTTGATAAAGCGCCTCCTGCATATTTCAGCGGAACAGCAAGTGACTTTGTATCGGATGCAATATTCGGCAGGTTTTTGCCCCGACCTACATATTTCACCTTGGTTGAGTCGTCGGGCGTTACCTGTGTATCAGCTGCACCGGGGATATCCTCCCATGCAATGCCAAGCTCGTTCATTGCTTTGACACGATATAAATCTGCCGAGCCTTCTTCCCAGAACTCCCCAAGCGATTTACCCAGGGTGTCGCGCAAAGCATTTAACTTTAGATGTCCACCGTAGAACATCCGATTAACAGTACCGGCGAGACCTTCTTTACCGAGTGCTTCGGTTAGGCGCTCTTGCGTCGTTACGTAACCAGTTTTTTCCTCGCTTTTATCTGCATGGGCTGATTCGTGCAAACCAACACCTATTAGGTATTTGCCATACTGATCTCCAAAAGCTTCTACATACCGCGCATCCTCCCTTAGGAGGATGCGGTTGAGTAGAACATGGCCTTGTGAATTTCCGGTATCCCCAATTATTTCGTGTGCGCGAGCGTATGTTTCATCATCAAGTATCGTAATGTCTACGTCGGTACGCAGGCCATCGGCTCGTACTTTGTTCCTGATTATCTCTATGACATCAGCGTACTTTTCATTAAGATTAGGGGCCTCCGCCAGAAATGTATCAAACTCAGATTGCTGATGACTGCTGGTCTCATGTAGCCGCTGGATTATTTTATTTCCATCAAATACTGGATCAGGATGTTCACCGACGACAACATGGCCGTCAGGTAGGTGATGTACTTGAGTGGGGGATTCAACGGACATAGTGTTTTATTCAGACAACTTTCCTTTATAAATGCGCTTCAGCTCTTCTGTGAGTAGCTTACGTACGTTCCACAACGCAAGATGTACGCTGTGTGGATGTTTCGGGAACTCATATCCCATCTCGAGCTCCATATCGTAATCATCCAAGACATCGTTCACGGATAGTAGTCCGCCCTCAGGAACTTTCGTCTGCAACACCCTGGCTAAAATGCGACTAATCATTTTTTTCTGGACAGCAGCCATTTCGATTGAGAGTGCGCGAGCAGGATCAAGGTCCTCGTCTTTGAACGTCTCGCGGACATTACCAAAGGCAGCCTTTAACTCGGATTCGGAGTACTGCTTTTTATCGAAATCTTCAGGTTCCTTGGTCTCAAGGGGGCTCAAAGACTCTGAAGAATTCTGTCGCAGGTTACCGGAGAGTGTCGCCAGCGCAATCCCTTCTGCACCAGCTACTGCTATTTTGCCTAGGCGATGAAGACGTTGCTCAAGCCTTTCCTGCGCTTCCTTGAGAGATTCAAGGGACGAAGGGTCGGCCGTTTCAGTGGTGGGGCCAGGATCAGCAAACGGGTCTGCGTTCAAAGAATTATCAACAATTTCCGGGTGGTGAGTCTGTTGAGGTTGGGGTTCTGTGGTGAATGTTTCTGGCATTGTGGTGGTCTTTTTTGTTTTATAGTTTATAGCTTTGAATAAATAATAGCATAAGCATTACAATATGTCAATACCTATTGATGCCGTACTGAACGCAGATGCAAATCCAGGAGACATTTGTGGAATCATTCGATAGCAGACACGAAAAAAGTCCACCAGGTAGGTGAACTTGTTTCGTGGCGGGCTCGACCGGATTTGAACCGGCGATCTCCTCCGTGACAGGGAGGCGTGATAACCCCTTCACTACGAGCCCGTATGTTGCTGGGTAAGCTTTCGTATGATATCAGTTTTTGGCCTCTGATGCAACAGGGTAAACCTCATTTATTTTCGCCCGTAGCAATGCTATAATAACAAAGATCTACCTGATGCCGCTGTAGCTCAGCTGGTAGAGCGGCGCTTTCGTAAAGCGTAGGTCTCCGGTTCAAATCCGGACAGCGGCTCCACGTGCGAATCGCGTGCGGGTGTCGTATAGTGGCTAATATGTAACCTTCCCAAGGTTGAGAGCAGAGTTCGATTCTCTGTACCCGCACCAAAAGAATATAAGTATGAAAACAATAGTAATTGACTCCATCAAACAAATTCTGGCCGACCGAATCGTCGTCGCCCTGATTTTGTTACTCATTCTTTCGAGCCTTGCGTACTGCATTTACGTTGGTCTTTCTCTTCACCCGAGTGACCTTCAGGTTGCCGTTCATTATACGGCGTACGGGCAGACCAGTTTTTACCGCGAAAAATGGTACTATTTGATCTCATTCATCTTATTCGGCCTGGTACTCGCAACTGCGCACTCAGCACTTGTTGTTAAACTATATGTTCAAGAGCGCCGACAGATGGCTATTCTATTCGCCTGGTTAAGCATCTTACTTATCGCTATCGCTTGGTTTTTGACACGCGCAGTCTTGGGGATAGCATTTCCAACGTAATATGATAAACCTTGAAATTCCCCTTAAAAACCGTACTCGCCTGTATCGCTTTTTCGAGATACTGCCAGCGGTTATTAGTTATGGAATGCTCCTGCTGTTGATCGTCTTGTCTCTTGTAAGCCCCATTGCCGCCGCGGTATATTTGCTGCTTATTATTATCACCATGCTAGTAAAGGCCGTAGGAATCGCCGTTCATACGGTAGCGGGCCGTAGCCGGCTTGACGAAGCCCAGAAGATTAATTGGCATGACCGGCTTTTACAGCTAGAAGATCCTATCAAAAGCTATGCTCACGAAAAAACAGAACATTCTTCAGGGTTTGGATTTGAGGCACACAAGGAAAACCTTCGCTTAGTTTCCGCCGATCCAGATGCGTTTCCAAAACCCTCGTCGCTTTATAATGCAGTTATTATTGCCGCGTATAACGAAGCATATGAAGTATTAGAACCCACGATTCAATCCGTTGTCGATACAACTTACGATAGCAAGAAAATGATCATTGCCTTGGCTTACGAAGAGCGTGGCGGAACGGAAATGAAAGAAACGGCGCTTAAATTACAAAAGAAGTTTGGCGATATATTTAAAGCTTTTCACCTTGTCGAACACCCTAAGGATCTACCAAACGAAGTAGTGGGCAAGGGCGGGAACATCACTTATGCTGGATTCTTTTTGAAAGATTGGGTAAAAGAACAGGGAATTGCATATAAAGACGTCATTATTACGACGCTCGATAGCGACAACCGTCCACATGCTACTTATTTTGACTATGTAGCCTATGAATATATTGTGCATGAAGACCGAAAACACCTGTCGTATCAGCCTGTGTCGCTCTTTTTGAATAATATTTGGGATGCGCCGGCGCCGATGCGCGTGGTTGCGACGGGTAACTCGTTTTGGAACATTATTAGCTCAATGCGCCCGCATACGCTTCGCAACTTTGCATCGCACTCGCAACCGATGGACGCGCTTGTCGAAATGGATTTTTGGAGTAAGCGCACGATTGTTGAGGATGGCCACCAGTACTGGCGCAGTTATTTCTATTTCGGTGGTAATTATTCGGTAACGCCGATTTATGTACCGATCTACCAGGACGCGGTATTGTCGGACACCTATAAAAAGACGCTCAAAGCACAGTTCATCCAACTTCGCCGCTGGGCCTACGGTGCGTCCGACATACCCTATGTGGCAACACGGATTTTCACCAAAAATCGCAACGTACCTTTTGGCGAGAGCGTTGCGCGGCTTTTACGTTTGATTGACGGTCACGTCACGCTTGCTAGTATCGCTATCCTGATCGCCGTTGGTGGCTGGGTGCCGCTATTGATTAATAGCGACGCTGCCCGCGACATCTCGGCCCACCAATTACCGGAAGTGATTAGTGGCGTGCAGCGCGTGGCTATGATTGGACTGCTGATTACCGTATTCCTAGGCTTCAAGATGCTTCCGCCGCGTCCAGCACGTTATAAGCGCCGCCGTACCGTATGGATGCTCCTGCAGTGGTTTCTGATGCCTGTGACGGCTATCGTGTATAGCGCGACCGCTGCGTTTAATGCACAGACCCACCTGGCACTCGGTAAATATCTAGATAAGTTTGACGTAACCGAAAAGGCTACTCACGAATCTGTCGCCCGCGCTCGTGCAGCGAAGGCCGGCCGCGCTTCTGCCGAGTCGCAGAAATAAGCTGATGCTGAGCACCGTATTGTACGGCTGCTAATTCATCAAATCGCTTTAACATCTGGTGCGTTACCGCCTCGATGTCTTCAGGAGTAATAGTCGTATGTTGGGTAGAAAGAGTGTCTTCGACTGTCTGGGCCAGCCACAGAGCGTTGTATTCGGCTTCTTTAGGGGCGTGCGTAAAGGCCTTATTGATACTAATGATGAGTTTACCCAGGTTAAAGGTGTCAGTTGCTCCTGAGGGCAGCACAACAGGCTTGTTATCTGCAAGCGAAGGCCGTTCAAAGGTAGTAAATACCTCGCCGCACTTGCTACATTTACGCCGCCGCCAAACAGCTGGCTGCTTTTTATGTGGGCGAGAGTTGGCTACGGATGTGTTCGTGTGAAAACAATTTATGCAAAACATATCTATATATTGTCATACCGCAAGGTAAAATGCTAGTGGATAAATAACAAAACCTGTGGGAAATAGAATAACCCCTCACGAATAAGGGGTTATCGGATAGATTACGTATATAAGGGCTGTTACTTCGTGTCGGTTCGGACGCGAACAGCTTTTTTAGCGTCTTGCCAAGTCATATCGTATTCAAATGCGATAGGGAACTTTGCAAGTGCTGATGGTGTGGTGGTTTTGTGGTCTTTAGCCATGAATACATATTAGCATAAACATTATAAATTGTCAATCATCAGGAATGTTCGGAGTATTCCATATATGGTATACGTATCTTGTAAAGGAGGCATTCCAGCCCGTGGAAAAGTTTTCCGAAAAATGGGGATAAATGCTTAAGTTGGGGGCAAGCCCGCCAGCGCGCAGTTTCGTAGTCGATGACTAGGAAATGGGCTGACGGGCTTTCGTCAGAGGATGATAGTCCTCTGGATGTCTTCTTCAGGAGCCCTTCGTCGCAATCCAGCCCTTCTTTTCGCTGTAAACGATGGCGATGTGCGTAATACGGGGCGTGTTGGCGTCGATGAAATCACTGACGGCAGCTGCAAGCTCGAGTCGCAACGACAAGTTACGCTCCGAGTGAATGCCTGCTGTTACCCCTGTCCGGAAGACAGAGAAGGTGACAGTATGCAAATCATCGTGTTGCTCGGCCTCTCGCAGCCCGATAGCTACGAGTTCATCGATGGAGAGCGACAGGTCGTCAACGACGAAGATCACGTCAAAACGAGGCTTCGCGGCAGGAACAAAGAGTACCTGGCCGCCGACAAGCGGCTTTGCTGCCGTCGCCGCACGGTGGAATTCGCTAGCGTACCTGTGGAGGTCACCATTCGTCCCGCCGAACCAGCCGTCTGTCGGATGGATCGTCGTGATCAGGACGTCGCTCGACACGTCACTGATCTCACCCTCGAAAAACTCGATATCGGTCATGAATCCCCCTGAAGGTTTCTGGATAGTATCCAGCAGTCGATCCGCTATGGAAAGACAGTGTGCAATACCATAAAAATATAATAAATTCAATGTACGCCTGTGTAGCGTGTAATAAAATCCTTTGAGGCCTTATAACAAAACAGACTACATATTGTAGTCTGTAATAATTTCATGGTGGGCGATAGAGGAGTCGAACCTCTGACCTCCACAACGTCAATGTGGCGCTCTAGCCAGCTGAGCTAATCGCCCCCAGCTCGATTAATCATATCAGACAGGGGCGGACGTTGCAATAACCGAGGCGAGGGTATAAAATAAAAGCGAACAGTGACGCGGTCTAACCACCCGCCGAGTTCCGTCGGTGTAGAACGTACGTAACGTGCTTCATAAGTGCCTGGAATCCAGGAAGTCCGGTGGAACCGCCCTAAACAAGGGTCCGAGACATGCGATAGATGAACTCAAATCGATTGAATTCACACATCGCATGTTTTTATTTTATTAAAAAAAGGAGAAGTCTAGTGAACGACGAACAATTACATGCAATGCGACATAGCCTAGCGCATATCACTGCAGCGGCCGTTAAGCGTCTATGGCCAGATGCTAAGTTTGGCGTTGGTCCGGTAGTAGAGAATGGGTTTTATTATGATATCGACCTTGGCGAACTAAAAATATCCGAAGCCAACTTTGGCAAAATCGAAAAGACAATGCGTCGTATTATTAGTGAAGCGCAAGACTTTGAACGGTTTACTATGCCGATTGACCAAGCAATCAGTTGGACGCAGGAAAATCACCAGCCCTATAAAGAAGAACTTCTTAACGACCTTAAACGTTCGGGCACAACAGTAGCCAAAGACCTTGACGTAGACGAACTAGGTCTTGCGACTGAAGGTGAGACGAAGGTCGAAGAAGTCTCATTCTATAAAAACGGTGACTTCGTTGATCTTTGTCGCGGACCTCATGTTGCGAATACCAAAGACGTCGGCGCTTTTAAATTACTTCGCATTGCCGGTGCGTACTGGAGGGGAAATGAGAAAAATCCTCAGATGCAGCGTTTGTACGGAGTAGCATTTGCGACTCAAGAAGAACTTGACCACTATCTTGAAATGCTAGAGCAAGCCAAGCTTCGTGATCATCGCAAACTAGGCAAAGAACTTGATCTTTATACCGTATCTAATCTTGTGGGCGTCGGTTTGCCACTATTTACGCCGCGTGGAACCGTACTTCGCGACTTGGCGGCACAGTATTCTAACCAATTACGTCAGGATCGCGGCTTTACAAAGGTCTGGACTCCACACATTACCAAAAAAGAGCTTTATGAAGCATCCGGCCACTGGGCAAAGTTCGGTGACGAGCTATTTTTGGTGACGAGTCAAGAAACGAGCGACGAAATGGTATTAAAGCCGATGAATTGCCCGCATCACACACAAATTTTTGCTTCCCGACCACGAAGTTATCGTGACATGCCACTTCGTTTTCTTGAGACGACTACGGATTACCGCGACGAAAAGACAGGTGAGTTAGGTGGCTTGAATAGAGTTCGTTCACTCACACAGGATGATAGTCATGTTTTCTGTCGACAAGATCAGATTGAAGACGAGATCAATGGATTGCTTGCAAGTGCTAACGAACTCTATAGTACGATTGGAATGAATTTGCGTGTTCGTTTAAGTTACCGCGATGATAGCGATGCGTACTTAGGGGACAAGGAACTTTGGAAGACAGCCGAAGCACAATTAAAAACGGCTGTGATTGCTAATAAACTAGAATATTTTGAACAAGAAGGCGAAGCGGCCTTTTATGGTCCAAAAATCGACTTTATGGCGACTGATGCCATTGGTCGCGAACATCAGGTTGCAACCGTGCAACTGGATTTTGTGCAGCCTGAGCGTTTTGATCTTGGGTTTACGTCTGATGACGGCAGCAAGCAGCGTCCAGTTATGATTCACTGTGCACTTTTGGGTTCGGTCGAACGATTCCTGAGTGTCTTTATTGAACATACTGCTGGCTGGTTTCCACTATGGATCGCACCAGAACAGGTTCGTATTTTAACTATTAATGATACGGTGCTTGATTATGTAGATGAGATCAAGAACGTCCTTAACGATACGGTGCTCATGAAACCAGTGAAATATAATGAGCTACGCTATACGGTTGATGACCGTAATGAGAGCTTAGGCAAAAAAATTCGTGAAGCTACTTCGTGGAAAATCCCTGTGCAGTTAATTGTTGGACCAAACGATAAAGAAGCACGCGAAGTAAGTGTGCGTACTCAATCCGGTGAAGAGAAAATCGCACTTGATCAGCTTGGCGACTATCTAAAGGGACTATAAATGCCTAAAAAAAGAATTGCCGTAGATATTGATGACACGCTGTTTGCTCATTTCAGTGAGCTTGCAGAGTGGCACAATAGTCAGTTTGGTACTAATCTAACGCTTGAACATAATCATCCAAAGGGTGAAGACGCACTGCGTGCCTGGAAAGCCGACACTATTGAACAGGCGGTACGTCGGGTGCACGAATTCTATAAAACTTCTCAATACGAAGAAGCCAAACCGTTTGAGGATGCCTTGAAGGTAATGGCTAGATTGTCAAAAGATTACGAACTAATTATCGTGACAGCCAGAGATACGATACAAGAGGAATTTACGCACTTGTGGCTAAGCAGGTATTTCACTGACATGTATAAGGACGTTCATTTTACGGCTATGTACAGCCTAGAAGGTAAAGCCCGTACGAAGCTTGAAGTGTTTCGGGATCTTAACGTAGATTACGTTATTGATGATTCGCTACAGAACTGCCTTGACGCAGCCGAAGACGGAAGAATCGCGTTGGTGTACGGTGACTACCCCTGGAATAGGCAAGTAGACCCTTCTAAGAATACCGTTCGAGTGAATGAATGGCTCGATATCGAGGACTATTTTTATGGCTCAGAATCCTAACTTTAGAGAAAAAGTTGAGGGGCTTATGGCTCAAGTGCCATATGGGCGAGTGACAACTTATGGCGATCTTGCAGGCATGGCGGGCCAGGCGAATGCAAGTCGTATCGTAGGTGGAATTGCGCACTACGGGGATGCGAGTTTACCGTGGCATCGATTGGTGAATCGATTCGGCGGGTTAGCCGCAGGCTTTCATGGAGGTCGCGAAGTGCAACAACAGCTGCTAGAGCAGGAGGTTGTGACGTGCACCAATCATATAGTTGATAATTTTAAGGAGTTACGATGGAAACCGGACTTCCTTTAGTAGTAATCGCAGGACCAACGGCGAGTGGCAAAACGTCACTTGCTATTAACCTTGCTAAAAAATTTAACGGCGAAATCATTTGTGCCGATTCACGTACTATTTATAAAGGTATGGATATTGGCACCGCCAAACCAAGCCTGGATGAACGGCAGGGAATCTCACATTGGGGACTTGATTTAGTAGAGCCAGGCGACCGATTTACGGCTGCAGACTTTAAACAATATGCCGAACAAAAAATAGAAGAAATCCGCAGTCGCGGCCACACCCCGTTTCTGGTTGGAGGGACTGGGCTGTATATCGATTCGGTTTTATTTGATTACCAGTTCGGGGGTGAAGTGGACCAGGAATTACGCGCGCAACTGGAAAAAATGTCGATCGAGGAACTTCACGAGTATTGTTTTAAAAACAGCGTAATCTTACCAGAAAACAAACTCAACAAGCGATACGTCATTCGTGTGATTGAACGGAAAAGCATAAGCGAAAAGAGTAAAAATGCTCCAAGAGGTGATAGCATCATTGTAGGAATAGCTACAGAAAAAGAACAGCTCCGAACACAAATTGCAGCCAGAACCGAACAATTATTTGAGGATGGTGTTGTTGAAGAGGCAACTAGGTTGGGCAAAAAATATGGATGGGATAGCGAAGCTTCGTCAGGGAATATATACCCAATCGCTAAACGCTATCTGGAGAAAGAACTAACCCTTGCAGAAGCTAAAGAAAAAAATACAACAGCCGATTGGCGTCTCGCTAAACGCCAGCTTACGTGGCTGCGTCGGAATCCGTATATAAAATGGTATTCACTAACAGGGGCAAATACGTACCTGTCGAACTTGCTCGCCAAGGCCCGATAATCATGCTATTATAGAACACGAAAGTTAACCAACGCAAAAAAATGATTGACGCACTATTTGGTTCAAAAACGAGGGTAAAATTACTGCACCTATTCCTGAACAATCCAGGGAAGGCTTTTTATGTTCGCGAGATCACCCGTCTAATTGACGAACAAATTAATTCTGTCCGCCGTGAACTATCTAACATGCTTGAGGTAGGTATCATTACAAGTGATAGCGCCGATAACAAGCTTTACTACGAAATTAATCAGCGCTATGAATACTATGTGCCATTTCGTGCGATCTTTGCCGATGAACGCATAGAAGCAGCCGTATCAAATACTGGTGATAGTGGGTGGTCGGATCTAGTAGCTAACCTTCCAGGCGTGCGCCTGGCAGTTACTGCAGGTGTTTTGGTAAAGGGATCGGCCAGTTCGGTAGACCTTTTACTCGTAGGTGACATTCCTGCGGTGAAATTAAAAAATGCCATTAAACAGATTGAGAAAATTGAAGCAAGAGAGTTAAACTATAGTATGTTAAGTTATGATGAATTCTACTACCGCTTAAGCGTAAGAGACAGGTTCATCACAGAGATACTAACTGGAAAATATGCAGTACTAACAGATACCGATAACATTCTGAAAATGCAGTAAAAGAGGAGAAATAAAATGTTTGATATTGAATATAAAGGTGGTAACGGTGTTGTTATCGCAACCAAGAAAACAACAGCGCTAATTGATCCAAAGCTTTCGCTAGTCGGACTGAAGGATTTATCCGTTAAAGATGCCGTTGAAATCGCAACTGAAGAGCGGTTTGCGACAAATAGCAAAGACGCACAGCTTCTTATTGAAGGTCCAGGTGAGTACGAGCTGGGTGATTTCTCAATTCGAGGTATTAGCGCGCTTCGTCATATTGATACTGAAGATACCGAACCTCTGTCGACGATCTATCGTATAGAGGTGGGAGAAGTCCGTATTGGGCTTCTTGGCAATATCGCGGGTAAGTTAGAAGAAGATCAGCTTGAGGCACTAGGTATTGTGGATATTTTGATTCTTCCTGTTGGTGGGGGTGGATACACTTTGGACGCAACCTCCGCTGCGACTTTAGTGCGAAGTATTGATCCTAAAGCTGTTATTCCCGTACATTACGCGGACAGCGGCCTTAAATATGAAGTTCCTCAAGATGTTTTGGAGACATTCATCAAAGAACTTGGCGCGCCCGTAGAGACTGTTGCAAAGTATAAGGTGAAATCAGCCTCGGTATTGCCCGTGACTCTTACCGTTATAGAAATAACAAGAAGTTAGTTTCTTTCTTTCTGAATATATAAAAATCACCCCTCATATGAGGGGTGATTTTGTTAGATATTGGTCCAAGCTAGACAGCTTTTGCCAAAATGCCTTTTTTCTTAAGCGTACGAATAGCCTGTGTGCTAAGGATCATCGTTACTTTTTGACCGTCAACCAAGAAAGTTTTCTTTTGTAGGTTAGGTTTAAAGACGCGTTTTGTGCGACGCAAAGAGAAGCTGACATTGTGGCCAAACTGTTTGCCTTTTCCGGTGAGTTCACATCGTGCTGCCATAATTATTACTTCCACTTATTTTTTACAATCTGTATCAGTTTACCGTTTTTAGCCCCATTAGTCAAGGAGGAGAGCGTAAATCTCTAAGCTCAGTAGATAAAGGGGATATTACTGTATAATAAACAGGTATGGATATAGGGTATATTGCAATCGTCTTGGTGGTTATTTTGTTGTCTATGACGCTTCACGAGGCGATGCACGGCTTCGTGGCGTATTTTTTAGGTGATGACACGGCTAAGCTAGAAGGGCGTCTTACACTTAATCCGATAAAGCACATCGACCCATTTCTGACGATTATCTTGCCGTTGTTGCTGGCAATAACGCCCGGAGCGCCTATTTTTGGTGGAGCAAAGCCAGTTCCGTTCAATCCTGCAAGGTTGAAATATGATGAATGGGGCGCGGCGCTTGTCGCGTTGGCTGGTCCACTGACTAATTTAATAATTGCTTTTGTCGCCTATGGGGTATATGCACTTCTAGGAGCTCCATCGATAGGGAGCGGAATCGGACAGGTTATTTCGACTATAGTTCTTGTAAACCTTGGCTTCTTCGTATTTAATATGATTCCTCTCCCGCCACTTGACGGGTCGCGTGTTCTGTATGCACTTGCTCCAGAGTTTGTACGCCGCGGCATGGAGGCGATTGAACGGTTCGGTATAATCTTTATATTTATAATCGTCTTGGTTGCTAGCCCTGTTATTTACATGTTTATGCGCGCCGCAACTAATTTCTTCATTAGTATTTTTAGTCATATTTTCGGCCTTTCCTGATAATCGAAGTGATATAATAAAGGGTGTCCCAAGGCATACTTAGGCGCATATGATTTTCCTGAATATCATATTTGATAGGGAGTTCAAATGATTCGCTTCCGTGGAAACGATTTGAGAGCACCCACCTTGCAATTACGCGGGGAACATCAACGTCTAGGTTATGCCTCGGGGCTTTTTAGTAGATAATTACCGGGATGTGGCGCAGCTTGGTAGCGCGCACGGCTGGGGGTCGTGAGGTCGCAGGTTCAAATCTTGTCATCCCGACCAAATACGAATTATTCTTATGTTAAAATACTGACAGAAACATTTTCAAAAACAGAAAGTATCTTATGAACCAACGCATCGCTGTCCGGGCTATTATCCGAAAAGACGAACGAACGCTTCTTCTGCGGCGCGCAAACGGCAGACCGTCTATCTTAGGCAAGTTTGAACTACCAGGCGGTAAGCTAGATTATGGCGAGCAGCCCGAAGATGCTTTGGGGCGCTACTTGAAGGACGAGGCTGGGCTGACTATGCAGACCGCTCAGTTGTTTGACGTACTGACATACATAGATCACGATGATCGGGATATGCAGTACGTGTTCATTCTCTACCTCGTCAGCTTGGGCGTAGGCGGAGAAAAGGTGAGACTCAGCCAGAACTACGATCACTACATTTGGAAAAAGATGTCAGACATACAACAAGAGAACCTTACGGAGTCTGCAAAGCTATTGTTGGGAATATCACAACAGGATGTTCAATCTGTTAAAAAGCAGGAATTGATAAGTAATGATGTAACAAATACATCCGATGTATCTCATTTGATTGTATATTCGGACGGTGGATCTAGAGGAAACCCTGGTCCATCAGCCTCGGGATTTATTATCATGAATAGCCAGGAACACGTTATTCACGAGGGCGGAATGTACTTAGGAATCACCACAAATAATCAGGCCGAGTATCATGGAGTACGGCTTGGTCTGGAGAAAGCTCTTGAGATGGGCGCACGGACCGTTGATTTTCGCATTGATAGTATGCTTGTCGTAAATCAGATGAACGGGATTTATCAAATTAAGAATCGGGATCTATGGCCTATTCATGAACGTATCAAGGAATTGGTTTCGAAGTTTGAAAAAGTAAACTTTACGCACGTGAGACGTGAGTTCAATCAGCTTGCCGATGGGATGGTAAATAAGATCCTGGATGCACATGCCGATAATGGGGTATAATAGCCTAGACAGTTCGTTAGACGATCACTTGCGCGTTAAACCGTAAGAGGAAAGTCCGGGCAGCATAGGACATGACAGTCGCTAACGGCGACCGGAGGTGACTCTAGGGAAAGTGCCACAGAAACGATACCGCCTCGTGGCAACATGAGGTAAGGGTGAAAGGAGTGGGGTAAGAGCCCACAGCGACGCATGGTGACATGCGAAGGAGGTAAACCCTGTCAGCTGCAAGGAGATCTACATAAAGGGCGGTTCGTCCGTAGGTCGCTATCCGCTTGATCTTTTGGGCAACCAAGAGGCTAGATAGATGATCGTCCATGACAGAACCCGGCTTACCGATGGACTGTCAACTAAAAAACACCGCTTAATCAGCGGTGTTTTTTAGAGTAAGGAGGTGAAAGACTAAGCTTTTGTAGCGCTCTTTACAATTTCTGTAAATGCTTTTGGTTCATTTACGGCAAGTTCAGCTAGAACTTTACGGTCTAGCTCGATATTTGCAGCCTTTAGGCCGGCAATCAATTTACCGTAGGTGACGCCTTGTTCGCGTGCAGCAGCGTTGATACGTGTAATCCAAAGACCACGAAGATCACGCTTTTTGTTGCGACGGTCACGGTATGCGTACTGAAGGGCACGGATAACCGCTTGCTTGGCAAGACGGTATGAACGCGTGCGGTTGTGCTGCATACCTTTGGCGAGTTTTAAAATCTTTTTGTGCTTGGCACGTGCGGTGACGCCTCTTTTTACTCGCATACTATACTCCTAGTGCTCGTCTTACGTTTCTGGCCATCGAACCAGTAACGGTTGCGGTGGTGTGGATTGCGCGTTTACGGCTCTTGCTCTTCTTTGAAAGGAAGTGAGCGCCAAACGCACGGCGACGTATCAATTTACCAGTGCTGGTAAGCTTGATGCGTTTCGCTGTTCCTTTGTGGGTCTTTAACTTTGGCATTATTTACTCCTTACTACTATGCTCAGATTGCGACCGGCCATCTGAGGCTTTTGCTCAAGTATTGCGTCATCTTCTAGAAGAGCAACAATCCTATCAGTCATTTCGTATCCTAATTCTTTGTGGGCCATCTCGCGACCGCGATAAAAAATTTGAATTCTCACCTTGTGGCCGGCTGCTAGAAATTCACGAATCTTGCGAAGCTTGATTTCTAGGTCGCCAGCACCGATCTTTAGTCCAAACCGCATTTGCTTCAGCTCGCTCGCTTTGCTGCTTTTGCGGTTTTTCTGTTGTTCCTTCATCTTTTGGTACTGGTACTTACCCCAGTCGATGACTTTTGCAACAGGTGGATCTGCATTCGGTGAAATCTCAACGAGGTCTACTCCTGCTTCTTCAGCTGCTTTGAGCGCGTCTTCACGACTCATAATGCCAAGCTGTTCTCCGTCAGCTCCGATAACGCGTAGTTGACTGGCGCGGATTGCCTCGTTGATGCGAATTGATGTACTGATTGCGGGTCTCCTTTTTGAGTCTGCAATAATTTAAGCGTTACTCCGAACTATTCTATCAGATACGCGCCCCCGATTCAAGTGCTTTGTCGATATTGCAAAGCTTCACCTGAGCGTGAAGTTATAACGGCGAGTGTCTTTTCTGGATCTGCGATTCTTTAAGCTGCTTTTATAACTTTAGAATACTACGTGATGCGCGTACTTAAGTTTAGGCGGTCCGTGGCGGTAGCCAGAATTTGGCGGACATCGGGCGAGAGTGCTAATCGAGATTTTATTTCACGACTTGTCGGATTAACGTTGTTTTTAATGTTGCTTTTATATCTGTTACACTGTTGCGCAACAGCATTTTGAATAGATTCTATAGTAGAAATATGTTGTTTTTTATCCATCGGTCTATGACCAAAGGCTGTACAGTTTGGTACTCGTGAAACATTTAAGACAAGATCAATACGGCTTAGCGGAATCCGAACAGTCGCTTTTGGTTGACGAGAATTTGCGTGCTACCGCAGCTACATTCTTTGGCCGGATTGCCATAAAACAAGGGCAGGGATTTATTATGGCGACAAGTTTGGAATCCGCAGGATAGGATATGCGACTCTGTCAGTATGACTTACCGTGATCTAACGGCTGACGAAATGATTCCAGGGCTGTGTATGGACATTTAGGGAGCTCGTCAAGAAAAGAACGTAAAGGTGAGCAAGGCTGATGTTACCTAGCTAGGAAGGGATGGCTGCTTCCTCCAATAAGCAGTGAGCACGGCATGCCATATATGATTAGATAAACGGAATGGGTGCTGTCACACGATACCGTCTATAAGTTCACAAGTAGGGCTACGCAGCGTAGTGGTGGAAAATATCCGTTCTTTCGATGAAAGAGGGGATAGGAGGGTTGTGAGTGCGCGTGATCTTCAAAACCCGCCGGAGCAACAGACAAAACTGTAGCAATCATCGACGTAATGTTCGTAGTCAGATACATCTTGTGCTTATCTGTAAATAATGCTATAATGACTATGTTCATGTTGGGGCTGAATTTAGCTTTCGACAGAGGGAATTTAACAGATTATTTTGCAAGACGACCGTAGGCGTAACCTACATTTTTTAATTGCAACTAAACTTGCTAAGACAGTTCAAAGCATCAAGGTACCTGCTGTATTCGCTCAAATGTTTACATCAGCTCCTCTTGCTACTGTCTCAATCGCAGCCTAATAAGCTCGATCATCACTTTTTACAGGCGACATAGATTCGGAGTGGTGTTATAAGCATGTCGCTTACTGACATAATGGGCAGCAGCATTGTGTCGGAACATTATCCTGCGTGACGATCATGACATTTTATGTTTGGCTTTTAGTCATTGATAGTCGTTAAAACCTAAGACGAACTATGCTTGTAGACGAATAATCAGTTACCTTTTGGACCGGGGGGCGGTACCCCGCAGCTCCACCAATTTGAATCATCAGACCACCACATATGGTGGTTTTTTGTTCACTAAATGACTAAAAAACGCCATAAAAAAACAACCACCTGCGAGTAGTGGTTGTTTTGTGTGGAGTTTTTGAGTTCTTGTTTATTTTTGGCTTCTGTATAATTTATTTATTCAGGAGCTACCCCTATATTATGACGTCAAAGCGCTTGTGTCAACGGTATTTTTAAAAAAACTTTCAGTAATAAATACCACGTGTGGATAACCTTATTTCCTGTGTTCACCATTTAAAACCTGAAATTACAATTGCTCCCTTTGAATTATGGATGTTTGGGATTGCAGGCATCCATAGACCAGTCTATTCAATGCCGGAAGGTTATTAGTAAATTAAATATTTCTTTATTTTAAATTTGTTTTTCAAGTCTCACGAAAATTGTTTTAATACGTAGAATGATAACCATTCGCTAATGCGTACATGAATTAAAAAAATAGAAAATAAAGTTCGTGGATAGGCCATATAAAGTCTAGTGCGACTATGCCAATGAGAAATTCTAATTATTAAGGAATTAAAGAAACTTATAAAAATTATAAAAAACTAAAAATGATGCAGGCGGAGGATACGTATTTGCATTACAAAACTTTCCAATGATTTCTAATGAAATATCGTCGCGCGTAATTTTACGACTGTTTTTGCAATGGCTATGTTTTGCGCGTACATGTTTCGAACGATCTACGGTTTTTTATATAGAAATAATTCTCAGTGTTTTAGTCTAATTACGCGTAAAGGCCTTGCGCATGGTGGACTCTATAAAAAAATATGGACACCAAAGTCGCGGTGCGGGGTAGTGGATACGAGCGTCTGAGTCAGGGATACGTGAATTAAACATGCGAATATAACATCGTTGTTATAAAAACATATACGCTTCATTACAGATAAGAATCAAATTTAAATTGACTTTATTGCATTTATTACATCAGTTTTTGAATGAAACTACATTGACCTAAACGTGTTTGCGTGCTATTGTAGACATAAGCTTTTACAAAAACAAACAAAAGCAGCAAAAACACATTGACAATTCAAAACTGACCGTTCGGACTTTTGGTGAAAGTCGATAGCGACACGGGGAATCGGACTTTTTATTTGCATCTTGCGGATATACAATTTTTACGATTTCTACATTGTGGCGCTATCGATGCTCCACCAAAACACACGTTCTGGGCGTGAAGCGCGCGTACATTAGTACCGCTTCATACCTAGTTGAACATTGTTTATGTTAATAAACAGTGAGATTACTAGGTATGAAGCGTGGAATATGACGTATGTTACTATGCCCCAGGTTTACCTGGAGCGGTCAGTTGCTCTAGAGCAGTAGCTGATTCATTGGTGCACGCGCCAAATATTTAATTACAGCGGCGGATGTAGCTACCAGAATCTTATGGTTGCTGCTCTAGTAAGCATTTTTTATCTCTTAGGCGGGTGGTATAGTGAGAAACATGTTGGGAAGAGTGGTAACGATTAGTTCAATAACAGCAATTATATTGTTGGCTATATTGTTGCAAACAACCACCCCGGCCACAATCGGCCCATTGGGGATTTTAATGGTATTTATTTTTATGTACGTGTCAGTTCTGGGTGGACTGACTTTTTTGTTGTATGTTGCCAGTATGTTAGTTGCGAAAATTTCACGATCCGTAACCGTTAAGCGACCAGTGCAGGCCCTAAGTTTCAATAGGGCATATTATTTTTCATCCGTGCTTGCGTTGGTGCCTGTCATGTTTATCGGGATGCAATCTGTCGGAGAAGTGGGCGTGTACGACGTACTGCTGGTAGTCATTTTTGCTGGCATAGCATGTGTATATATCTCGAAAAGAACGAATTAAATCGTCGTATATTCGTTGTGACGATTATGCTATAATTACAGATATGGAACCCAAACAGTCTGCACCGAATCTTGGACCTGAATTGTCACCAACCAATTACGGGCAAAACTTAGAACGGACACCGTCGCCTCCAAACCCCGAGACGACAATCGAACAAAACCCCGAAAGGTTTGAACAGCGCAGTGAGGCGGCACCAGCCGTAGCTCCCCCGGTACTACCCGTCCTGCCCGCACCGGTTGTTAGCCTGCCTGCTGATAACAGTGCGGCGACACCTGTTGTAGATGATATGCCAATCGCTGCAAATGACGATGATTTGATCGAGAAAGAATGGGTAGATAAGGCAAAAAAGATTATCACTCAAACAAAAGATGATCCATATCGCCGCGAGCAAGAAGTCGAGAAGTTACAGGCTGACTATCTTCGTAAACGTTACGGGAAGGAATTGGGCGCTTCGCAGTAGCGGAGTTGCCTGAGACTGCTATGGCGGGCATATTAATAAGCGTGTTTGTCTTTTTATTCCTGGGCTCTGCCGTAGGAATATTCGTTTTCTCTCAGTATAGAAAAACGCTTCGTGAAGCAAAAAATTACGAACGCGGCCTTAAGATGGTTCCGCTTCTTATTCATCTGCCACCTTCGAGTGATGATATTGATGGTGGTGGACGGGATGAACGAGATCTTACCGAAGAAGTGTTGTCTCAGGCTCAGGTAATGTACAACATCATCGCTAGCACTGCGACGAAAGGCTTCAAGAGTAGAATATACGGACAACGACACGTGTCGTTTGAAATGGTGGCCAGAAACGGACTCGTCCATTACTACACGGTCGTTCCGATGGTACTGCTTGATGTGGTAAGGCAAGCGGTTGCCGCCGCGTATCCTTCCGCAAGACTGGAAGAAGTAACGGAACACAATATCTTTAGCCAAGTTGGTAAACTGAGCGGAACGATTGGCGGGGAATTTACCTTGAAAAAGGACTTTGTCTATCCGATCGCTACGTATCAAGAATCAAAACGTGATGCGTCACGCGCGCTTTTGAACGCATTATCAGCAGCGGGTCGCGAAGACGGTGCGGCAATTCAGATGCTATTTCGTCCTGCCCGCGAAGGATGGTCAAAAAATTCAATTCATGCAGTTGAAAAAATTACCAAAGATAAAGGCAGGAAGAAGGCAGGCTTTGGCGGGGTAATCGCACCAAAGGATTTGATGGAGGCATTATGGCGTCCGCCAGAAAAAGAAGAAGTAAAGACTGAAGACAAACAACTGACTTCTCTTGAACAGGCAAGTGTAGAAGCAATCGAAGAGAAAACTCGCTATCCAGGATACGAAGTTTTGATTCGTGTTGTCGTATCTTCGAACACGGCTTCACGTTCGCAGGGTCTTTTAAAAAATATAGTCGCGGCTTTTTCGTTATTTGATTCACCAAGCCACAATGGGTTCAAGTTTGCGGTTTCAAAGAATATTGAAGAGTTAGTAACCGCCTATATATTTCGTTTCTTCCCGCAAACAGTAAATCGAAACGTGCTTAACAGTATTGAACTTGCAACCGTTTTCCATCTACCTAACCAAAAGAGTATTCCAACGTCGCAAGTCGAACGTCAGATGTCAAAACAAGTCGACGGACCGACACAGGTCATGGACGAGGGCTTTTTGCTGGGCTACAACGAATTTCGTGGTGTTAAAAAGCCAATTCGGCTCAGTACGAATGATCGCCGTCGCCACACGTATATTATTGGTCAAACAGGTACTGGTAAGTCGGTGTTGCTTGAGAATCTGGCTTTTCAGGACATGATGGATGGACGAGGTTTTGCTTTCGTCGATCCCCATGGCGATTCAGTAGAGAATTTACTAGGCAAAGTACCTAAAGAGCGCGTTGAGGATGTCATCTACTTCAACCCAGGCGATATGACCAATCCTATTGGATTAAACATGTTTGAATTTGAACATCCTGATCAGAAGGACTTCTTGGTTCAGGAAGCGATTAATATGCTGTATGGTTTGTATGACCCAGGGCACACTGGTATCGTTGGACCGCGCCTAGAGCATATCTTCCGTAACTGCGCACTGTTATTAATGTCCGATCCAGCAGGCGGAACGTTCATTGATATACCTAAACTACTGATTGACGAAGATTTCATGAAGAGCAAATTGAAGTACGTCACCGATCAATCCGTGTTGGACTTTTGGACTAAGGAATTTCCTAACTCTCAAAAATCCAACGAAGCCGGTGAGGTCATTAGCTGGGTAGTGAGTAAATTTGGTCCATTCATTTCTAACGATGCAATGCGTAACGTGATTGGTCAGACAAAGAGCGGCTTTAGCATTCGCGATATTATGGATAACAAAAAAATCCTTCTCGTTAACCTAAGTAAGGGTAAGATGGGTGAGCTGAACTCAAAGCTGCTAGGCATTATATTCGTCATGAAGTTCCAGGTGGCGGCCATGGGCCGCGCGGATATACCAGAGGATCAGCGTCAAGACTTTTCGCTATACGTTGATGAGTTCCAGAACTTTGCAACGGAAAGTTTCGAGTCGATTTTATCCGAAGCTAGAAAATACCGTCTTAACTTGATCCTGGGTAACCAGTTTATGACGCAGCTAACAGATAAAGTAAGGGAAGCGATCATTGGTAACGTCGGTACGGTTATTAGTGGGCGAATAGGTATTACCGATGCGGAGATCCTCGTAAAGAAATTTGCTCCGACATTTGACGCGGAAGACCTGACTAAGATGCCAAATTACCAATCCGTGACAAGCGTCATGATTAATAACGTGCCATCAGCGCCGTTTAGCATGTCGTTCATAGCGCCGTTAGGACAGTCCAATCCTCAGCTGAGTGATGCTTTAAAGCGTTTGTCCGCTGCAAAATATGGTAAACCGCGCCAACAGGTCGAAAAGGATATTTTTGCCCGACTAGGAGCTGCGGATGCAGAGAAGAAAGCCAAAGCGGATGCACTGAAGAAAGCGCAACAAGAACGAATGACCGGCATGCGTACTGGTGGGCCGCAAGGTGGAGGTACTCCATCATTCCTTGACGAATGGCTTGCAAAACGTAAACAGATTAGCGATATTCCAAGATCTCCAGCAGGGGCTTCTCCTGCTGCTTCAGCTCCATCACCGTTTACCCCGCCTAATTTGCAGCCAGGAGCGTCTACGCAGCCGCAACAGCCACCAAAAACCACAGCAGTGCCTGTTTCACCTTCGTTTCCTACGCCGCCTTCTGTGCCAAGCCAAGAGGCTAATCAGCCGTCACCGCAATCACCAGCTCCTTTAGCGCCTCCTCCTGCCGATGATGACAGGCTACACCTTCGGGGTGACAAAACGAACCCTGATAGTGAGATATCGATTAAGTTACGATAAGATTTGTTATTTACGACCGGTGATCATGACTTTAAAGAAGTCATAAAGGATACCTAGTACCCAGCCAAGAATAAACGCACCGATAGTTTCAAATCCTGAAAGAGGGTAGCCTATATTTTTGGCTACCAGATAGACCGCAAGCGTTAGAACGAATGCAAAAACAGCTCCCGATAATATGGCATTAGGGCGGGCGACCGTAGAACCTACGACGCCACTTACTTTTTCAACGGCTTTATTATGGATAACCTTGCTAAACGTACGACTTGGGGCGGACATGTGAGTACGTGCATCGGCCATTTTGGCGTTGTAACTGGCATCTAGTTCTTTTTTATTTGCCACCGGACCTCTGCGCTGCTTTTCATGAGAGGGAGCTTGTTCAGTCTCGGCCTTACGTTCAACATTAGCCGCTTTTTCAACCGCTTCGCGATGAAGGTCTTCTGCGTTTTCAACTGGTTTATCACCAATTTTTTCAAAGTCCTCGCGGAGCTTGTCTAGGCGTTTCTCACGCTCTTTATCAAGTTCGACTTGGTCGATTTTTTGTTCTTTGCCGGAAGGATCTTGTTCTTGTCTATCACTCATGGTCCACCTTTATTTCTTTCTATATTGTACCAGCGTTTAAGTCACGACGGATAAGGCGAACCTCTTTTTTCATCTGGCGTGAGCGTGCGTAGAAGAAGGCGACAACCGCAAGTACACCACCTGCGAACAGCATGTTTTCGGTAGGGCCGGTAGTCGGAAGCGCGGTGATGACTTGTTCTACTTGTTTTTCGGTAGGACAGTCAACGTTAATGTCTACCGTATTGCCGAATGTATTTGTCATAATACAGTCATATGATGTTTTATCACTCATACCTTGGGGGCTTGCAGGGATTGTGCTGGCAAGTTCTATGACGAAGACACGTGATTGTTTTTGTCCGGCCGCAAGCTTTATCGCAGGCCATGACAATGTTTTTGTCGCGCTGTTAAATGTGGCCCCGCCGTTGTCGACTAATGTTGCGTATTCAAGTACATCATCTAGTTTTTCTTCGACTGGAACGGTTGCCTCGGTCAGGCCGGTATTTTCGATATTAATCGTATAGGTAACGCGATCAGATGCCTTTGATATGACAGTCGTTGCGTCTACGTTGCCTTGGGTGAAGTTTACTGCTGTTTTTGTCTCGACGACCTTTGCTTCACATTCTTTGTCTTTGATCCATATGGATGAATCGCCAGGGCATGGCTGACAGTCGGGACTGTTAGCGGGCAACTGAGGATTAAACGTACATACTGCAGGTGGAACGATCGTAAAGTTAGTGACACAGTTTTGCGTGCTTGTTTTTACGCCAGTACTCGTTGTGACTTCGAGGGATACGCTATATTTACCCGCGCTAGAAAGAGTAAGGCTGTCGGCTGATACTTTTAGCTGATTACTAGTTACGGTGCGGGTGGCAACGGCTTTACCGCTACTATCTTTCACCGTGAACACGTACTTACTAACGGTTGCTCCGCCAGAAGTGACTGATTCACCTGCAAGCTGAACTATTGTCCGGTTGCTGATTGCTGCCGTTAAGTTGGTACAAGCAGCGGCAGGAACTGCCGGAGGTGGTGCAACCGTAAAGCTTTCTTTACAAGTCGTGCTCTCTTTTTTGCCTAGGGACGTATTGACGGCTAATGAAACCGAATACGTTCCAGGCGAGGCTTGCGTATAGTCTGTAGGACCACTGGCGACGGTTTTCGTATAAATGACTGCGCCTGCACCATTTTTCACTGTATATGTGAAACCTGATATAGTTGCCCCGTTTGTCGCAATTGATTTGGAGTTGAATCTAAATGATGTCGTAGAAAGCTTCTGGACGGTTATGTCCTGACATGCCGCGCTTGGTTTTGGAGGTGCTGGCGGGACTCGTTTTGCGGTAAAGTTTCCGCAATCTTTCATTAATGCGAACCAGCCGAATTTTGCTGAATGACCTACGAAGACAGTATAGGTTGAACCATTTGCTTTCGTGTAGGGTTTACTATCCCAAAGGCTAAGCGGGCGGTAATATACTGTTCCTGTACCGCCAGCGCCTTTTTGGTATTGATAGGTTCGTTCGCCTTGTGCCGCGCTAAAACGACTTGCCATACCCCAAGAGTAGACATCTTTTGAATTAACCGTACTTGTCGTGGTAGTTGCTAGTTCCGTGCGCGTAATACCAAGTGATGTATATATATCCTTAATATTGTTATAATTACGGTCGTAGTAAGTCATGTATTCGGTGACACTTTTTACCCCACCCGGGATAAAATCTGAATTGCTAGACGCATTCGCAGATTCCGGTGGCGAAAAGACGGCGAAAGATTGAACAATAAGCGCTAAAGCAGTAAAAATAAGCCCTATACGCCTAGTAGTTTCTTCTTTACGAAGCCGTTTAGCGTAAAAGCCAAGCTGGCCTACTAAGGCTGGACTGAACGCAAGATTACTGACTATCTTCCTGAACATGTTATTTTTACCTTTTTCTTTTTGTTTATCACACCTCTTGGTATAACATTAGCATAAGAAATATGTTCAGTACAATAGCTTGAGTGAACAATATTTGTGCGGTATAATAGAAACATTGTAAATAGCAGAAACGTCTGAAGTAGTGAGGGAACATGGCTAAACAAAAAATAGACGACGGCTCATATGATGGGTCACAAATTCAAGTACTAGAGGGGCTTGAGCCAGTTCGCAAGCGTCCTGGTATGTATATTGGTAGTACCGGCTATGATGGTGTCCACCATCTTATTAAGGAAATCGCCGATAACTCAATAGACGAGGCAATCGCAGGATACGCAAGCCGCGTTGATGTTGTGCTTCTTGAAGACGGCGGGGTCATGGTAACGGATGATGGCCGTGGTATCCCTATAGACAAGCATGAGAAAACCGGCCTCAGTACGCTTGAGACCGTACTGACAGTACTTCACGCTGGTGGTAAATTCGGTGGCGGCGGGTATAAGGTATCCTCAGGTCTACACGGTGTGGGCGCGAGTGTCGTCAATGCCTTGTCGACGAAACTGGTTGCAGAGGTTGTGCAAAAGGGCGAACTATACCGTATTGAATTTGAACGTGGTGCTTCTTTGGCGCCACTGAAGAAGGTCGGTAAAACGGATCGTCCAACGGGTACGACGACAGTGTTCTATCCAGACCCAACCATTTTTAAAGAAACGGTAGAGTTTGACTACGAATGGGTAGTTAATTATCTTCGCCACCAGGCATATCTTACAAAAGGTATTTATGTTTCGGTACGTGACGAACGTACGAAGCAGCGAGCAGCATTTTACTTTGAGGGTGGTATCCAGAGCTACGTAAAGCACTTGAATATCGGTAAAGACGTCGTAAGTGACAGCGTGTTCTATGTAGAGCGCCAAGTTGAAGACTCGATGATAGAAGTCGCCATTCAATATAATGAAACCTTCGTTGAAACAGTAAAGCCGTTCGCTAACAACGTTCTCACCCCTGATGGAGGAACGCACCTTATCGGATTCCGTTCTGCGATGACCCGCGTTATTAACGACTACGCACGTAAAAGCGGCCTGTTGAAAGAAAAAGAAGATAACCTTACGGGTGATGACATCCGTGAAGGCTTGACTGCAATTATCCTCGTGAAGCTTCCTGACCCTCAATTTGAAGGACAGACGAAGAACAAGCTAGGTAACCCGGAAGTCCGGCGCTACGTTGAACAGGTGATGAATGAATACTTTAGTTATTACTTGGACGAAAATCCAAACGTTGCTAAAAAGATCGTCGGCAAATCACTATTAGCTGCTCGCGCACGAAAAGCAGCCCGCGCAGCCCGTGACAATGTTATCCGAAAGGGTGCATTAGACGGTCTAAGCCTGCCAGGTAAACTATCTGACTGCTCAAGCAAAAACCCAGCAGATTCAGAACTTTACATCGTAGAGGGTGACTCGGCTGGTGGATCTGCCAAATCAGGCCGCGACAGCAAGACGCAGGCGATTTTACCACTTCGAGGTAAGGTACTGAACGTTGAACGTGCACGACTCGACCGTATGCTTAATAATAATGAGATCGTGAGTCTCATTAAGGCAATGGGTGTCGGCATTAGCGACCAATTTGATATTAATGGCCTACGTTATCACCGTGTCATTATCATGACCGACGCCGATGTTGACGGTAGCCACATTTCGACACTCCTTTTGACCTTCCTCTTTAGATATATGAAAGAGGTAATTGATGGCGGGTATGTGTATCTTGCAAAACCCCCGTTGTTTTTGTTACGTCAGGGAACAAAGAAAGTTTATGCCTACAGCGACGAAGAGCGTGATGAGATTATCGCAAAGATGATTGCCGAACGCCGCGAAAAGGGTACTGCAATTGATGAGACGGCAGACCTTACTAAGCAAGCGGGCATTACACTTCTCCAGCGCTATAAGGGTCTAGGTGAAATGGACGCTGAACAGTTATGGGATACGACAATGAATCCTGAAAACCGCGTACTGATACAGGTAAAAGTAGAAGACGCCGAGAAAAGTGATGCAATTTTTACAAAGCTAATGGGTGATCAAGTAGATCTTCGTAAAAGCTTTATCCAAAGCCGTGCGAAATCACTAAGCCTAGAGGATCTGGATATTTAGTATGGACGACGATATTACTGACGTAAATAACACAATGCCAATTGAAGATGAGGTAATTGTTCCTCAGACACACTCACGATTAGTGGAGAATCAATCTGTTGAATATGTTATGGAAGAAAGCTTCTTGAAATATTCAATGAGCGTGATTGTTGAGCGTGCTCTTCCTGACGTGCGAGACGGTATGAAACCTGTGCACCGGCGTATTTTATACAGCATGGGCGAACAAAACCTTCGCCCAGGTGGACGATTCCTCAAGAGCGCCCGTATCGTCGGTGACGTAATGGGTAAATATCACCCTCATGGCGATTCATCTATCTACTTTTCAATGGTACGTCTGGCTCAAGATTGGGTAATGCGATACCCATTGGTTAATGGCCAAGGTAACTATGGTTCGATGGACGGAGATCCTCCAGCTGCAAGCCGTTACACTGAAGCACGCCTAGGCCGCGCCGGTAATGAACTGCTAGCTGACCTCGAAAAAGATACGGTTGTTTTTCGTGACAACTACGATGGATCAGAACAAGAACCGTCGGTGCTTCCTGCTAAGCTGCCGAACCTTCTGTTAAACGGACAGATTGGTATTGCTGTTGGTATGGCGACGAATATTCCACCGCATAACCTTAGTGAGCTTGTTGATGCGACAATACATTTGATTGATAACCCCGAAGCGACAACAATCGATGATTTATTGAAATACGTTAAAGGCCCAGATTTTCCAACGGGCGCAGTAGTCTACGGCGGTAGCCCAATGAAGCAGGCTTACCAGACAGGCCGTGGTAGCGTGATGATTCGTGCCGTAACGGCCATCGAAGAGACTAAAAAAGGCCGTAGCCAGATTATCGTCACCGAAATGCCTTATGGCGTAAATAAAGCAACACTTATTGAAAAAATTGCCGAACTGCACAAGGATAAGAAGATTTTAATCAGTGACCTACGCGACGAAAGTGCCAGGGGCAAAGTCCGGGTTGTTATTGAACTTCGAAAAGATGCCTATCCAAAGAAGGTTCTCAACCAGCTCTTCAAGCTTACGGCCTTACAGACGAGCTTCCACTATAATATGCTTGCTCTTATTGATGGTATCCAGCCTAAAGTACTTGGCCTGCATGAAATCCTCGACGAATTCGTCAAACACCGTCGTATCGTTGTTCGCCGCCGAACTGAGTTTGAGCTAAAAGCAGCTAAAGCCCGCGCACACATCCTAGAAGGGTACAAGATCGCTCTTGATCACATTGATGAAGTAATTAAGCTTATTCGTGCAAGTAAGACAAGTGAAATCGCGCAAGCGGGTTTGATCGAGAAGTTCGGCCTTTCCGAAATCCAAGCCCAAGCGATTCTTGCCATGCAGCTACGCCGCCTAACAGGCCTAGAGCGTGACAAGATTGAAAACGAGCTCAATGAGTTACTCGAGCTGATTGCCAAACTAGAGGCAATTCTAGCCGATGAGTCAGAGATCCTTCGTATCATCAAAGAAGAGCTTCTTGAGATGAAAGAGAAATATGGCGATGAACGCCGCAGCCAGATGATTAACTATGAACTCGGTAAGTTTAGCGATGAAGAACTCATCCCTGAAGAAGAGTCTGTTATTCTTTTGACAACAGAAAATTACATCAAACGTACGTTAGTGAGCGAATATCGCCGTCAGAACCGTGGCGGTAAAGGCAAGCGTGGCATGACAACCAAGGAAGAGGATATTATTGACCAGCTTGTACCTGCAAGTACTCATGATTACTTATTATTCTTTACTAACCGAGGTCGCATTTTCCGTTTGAAAGCCTACGAAGTGCCGGCAGCCAGCCTACAAGCTAAGGGTGTTGCAGCAGTTAACCTATTGCAACTACAGCCCGAAGAGAAGATTACTTCTATCATCCGTCATGCAAAGGACGCGAATGATGACGGTTATTTGTTTATGGCAACCACGAAGGGGACGATAAAAAAGACACCTCTCAAGGACTATGCAAATATTCGTACGAATGGTCTCATCGCTATTAAATTAGACGATGGGGATGAGCTACGTTGGATTAAGAAGACGACTGGACAGAACGATGTGATAATCTCTACATCTGCCGGACAAGCCGTTCGCTTTATCGAATCAGATGCTCGTCCAATGGGCCGATCAGCTCGTGGTGTCCGCGGAGTGCGTCTACGGCCGAACGACCAAGTGGTCGGAATGGATATTGTTGATGACGACAACGCACGCCTGCTCGTTATTAGCCAGAACGGCTACGGCAAGACGACCAAGGTTGCTAACTTCCCAAGCCATAAACGTGGAGGCGTTGGTATTAAAGCGGCTGTCGTGACGGCAAAGACAGGCCCGATTATCTCTGTCCGTACTTTAGAACCAGATGCCAGTGAAGTATTGCTAATATCCAATCAGGGCCAGGCAATTCGCGTCGCGCTGAAGGATATTCCAACACTTGGACGTACGACGCAAGGCGTGCGTATCATGCGCATGCGTGAAGGGGACAAAGTGTCATCACTTGGACTTATGCCTGAACAGGCTGCACCAGAACTAGAGGAAGAGGAGTAGAATAGGGTTATGGAACTCGTTTCCCCCTATCTTGTAGCAATCGTTATTGCGTGGCTTTTGTCGCACATCATTAAGTACGCGATTGCTACAGGGCAAGGGAAACGCCTTGACCTAACGCACCAGCTATTCATATCGGGCGGGATGCCTAGCTCGCATGCGGCTACATCAGTGGCTATCTGGATGGTCATATTACTAAAAGACGGTATAGGGTCAGCTATATTTGGCCTTGCAACCCTAGTCGTTCTGGTTATTACCTACGACGCAGTCAAGGTACGGCGGTCTTCAGGAGAGCAGGGTGAAGCAATTACCCAGCTAATCAAAGAAACAAAAAGTCCGGTTAAATTACCCCGATCCGCAAAGGGTCATACGCCCCTAGAAGTCCTCGTAGGGTCTATTTTAGGCGCCACTATTGGCTTAGTTGTCTTTTTAGCTACAAAATAGTTTCAAATTACCCTTGACGGACACCCGCTACGTACGTTATGCTTGATCACAGTCTGGTCGCACAATAAAGCGAAGCAACTGTGGAGTTGAATAGATCAAATGAACGTTAACAATTTAGTTGTGCATATTATCATCGTCAGTTTATATTTTATGTAGATAGTCAATTTATTGATATATCTTTTTATGGAGAGTTTGATCCTGGCTCAGGATGAACGCTGGCGGAGTGCCTAACACATGCAAGTCGAGCGGCAGCACGAGTAGTTTACTACTTGGTGGCGAGCGGCGGACGGCTGAGTAACGCGTGGGAACATGCCCCAAAGTGAGGAATAACTGCCCGAAAGGGTAGCTAATGCCGCATATGATCTTCGGATTAAAGGATTTATCCGCTTTGGGAGTGGCCCGCGTACGATTAGATAGTTGGTGAGGTAAAGGCTCACCAAGTCCACGATCGTTAACTGGTCTGAGAGGATGATCAGTCAGACTGGAACTGAGACACGGTCCAGACTCCTACGGGAGGCAGCAGTGAGGAATCTTCCACAATGGACGAAAGTCTGATGGAGCAACTCCGCGTGCAGGATGAAGGCCCTCGGGTCGTAAACTGCTTTTATGAGTGAAGAATATGACGGTAACTCATGAATAAGGGTCGGCTAACTACGTGCCAGCAGCCGCGGTCATACGTAGGACCCAAGCGTTATCCGGAGTGACTGGGCGTAAAGAGTTGCGTAGGTGGTTAGTAAAGTGAATAGTGAAATCTGGCGGCTCAACCGTACAGGCTATTATTCAAACTCACTAACTCGAGAATGGTAGAGGTAACTGGAATTTCTAGTGTAGGAGTGAAATCCGTAGATATTAGAAGGAACACCAATGGCGTAGGCAGGTTACTGGACCATTTCTGACACTGAGGCACGAAAGCGTGGGGAGCGAACCGGATTAGATACCCGGGTAGTCCACGCCGTAAACGATGGATACTAGCTGTTGG
>DATHGB010000016.1 GCA_035317825.1 Candidatus Saccharimonadales bacterium
CATTTCCTCTAATCGAACCATCTCGCTTCGAATTGTCGCACTTGAAACACCGAATAACTTCGCCAGCGTTACGCTACCGACAGGGGCAGCAATCTCGGCATATTGTTCAATAATAGTCGCTAGAATGGCAATTTGACGATCGGTCATGCTTACACTATACCGTAAATTGGCACTTGGCGTCAATGAGTGCTAAGTGAATAATCTACTTTTTTAGCCAGTCGCGGTACGCATTTAGGACTATTCCGAATACCTGATTAGGATTATTCGCTTTTGTATCAACAACAAGATCATAGTTCGTCGTATTATAAGGATCTACACTGTAAAACTTCTCGTAACGACGCGTTTCACTATCGAGACGCTGCTGTAAAATATCAGCATACTCTTTAACATCGTTGGGGATATGTTCGAACTTTAGTCGGGTTGGATCCATACTAGATAAGACACGCTGTGCAGCCGTCTCTAAATCTAAATCCAAATATACCTTAAACGAATAGGGCATCCAGTGCCATGCCATTCGTGAATCAATGACAATCTCATCCTCTGCAGAGCCAATATCACGAAGCCTTTGGTCAACTAAATAATCGATGTCGGTTCCCTTTTCGCCAGATAGGTTTGCTTGTAAAACATCAATCCCTCGCTCCTTACCGATAGCACGAAAAAGATCACCGGACGAAAAATGTTGAAAGCCAAGTTCTGCCGCTACTGCCTTTGAAGTTGTCGATTTTCCACTGCCTGGTTTGCCTGCAATCGTTATAATATGTTTCTTCTGCATTTGTTCACTTATTTCCATATACAAAGTATACCAGAGTTAAACCATGGTCCAACACTAGTCACGTTTCAACATTACCGTAAAAGCTTCTGATGGAATGTCTACTTTACCAAAACGCTTCATACGCTTCTTGCCTTTTGCTTGCTTTGCCAGCACTTTCTTTTTACGCGAGACGTCACCGCCGTACAGGCCGGTCGTAACGTCTTTTCGATATGCACTAAGATCAGCGCGTGCTATAAATTTTCCGCCAATTGCCGCTTGTAGTGCAACCTGGAAATTCTGGCGTGGAATAACTTCTTTTAGCTTGTCGACGACAACCCTGCCTAAACTTTGGGATTCACTACGGTGAGCCATAACAGATAACGCATCGACGATTTGACCAGCCACATAAAAATCAACTTTTACGAGGTCTTCGGGTTTATAGAGGTCAAGTTCGTAATTAAAGCTGCCATATCCACTCGTGACTGACTTTAGCTGATCATAAAAATCCGTTAAAAGGTTAGCGAGCGGAGCCTCGAAACTGATGAGCGCGCGCTCATCAATGTAGCTAAGGTTTTTCTGAATGCCGCGTTTGCCTACGACAAGTTGGATAACGCTACCAATATATTCTTGGGGAACAACGATTTCACCCTTGATCCACGGCTCACGAATCTCAGTGATTTTTGTCGGGTCAGGAAGGTCACTCGCCGATTTAATATCAAGCTCTTCGCCACTTTTAAGGCTTATCTGGTAATCTGTCGATGGGTTGGTAACGACAAGATCTAAATTATATTCACGCTCTAAACGTTCGCGAATGATATCCATATGAAGAAGGCCGAGAAACCCGATACGAACGCCAAATCCAAGTACTGGTGAGTTTTCAGGTTCAAACTGAAGAGCCGAGTCGCTTAAAGATAGCTTTTCTACCGCATCTTTTAGCTCCTGGTAATCTTCATTACTGACCGGAAAAAAGCCAGCGTAGACAAATGGTTTTACGTCTTGGTAACCGGGTAGTTGTTCGCTTGCGTGCGCTCGTTTTACCGTCACCGTGTCGCCGACACGCGCATCACGAGTCGTCTTCAGGTTGGTGACAATGTAGCCGATTTCACCCGTAGAAATGTCCGCTCTTGATTTCATCATTGGAGAAAGCATCCCTACCTCTAGAGCTATGCCACTAGCACTGGTAGCTAGCATTTCAATCGTGTCACCCTTCTTTATAGAACCGTCCACGACCCGAACATACAAGATAACTCCTCGGTAATCATCGTAATAGCTATCGAAAATAAGCGACCGGGTGGGCTTCTCTACTTCACCTTGCGGAGGAACGATCTTTTCAACAACAGCATCAAGTACTTCAATAACACCCTGACCTGTTTTGGCGCTAATCTTTAAAATATCATCATCTTTACAGCCTAAAAGATTAATAATTTCAGCCGAAACACGTGGCACATCAGCCGCAGGCAGGTCGATTTTATTAAGAACAGGAATAATAGTGAGTTCTGCGGCAAGTGCAAGGTACACGTTAGCAAGCGTTTGCGCCTGAATTCCCTGACTTGCGTCTACCACCAAAATCGCACCCTCGCACGCTTCAAGGCTTCGTGATACTTCATAGCTAAAGTCGACGTGACCAGGGGTGTCAATCAAGTTAAGATCATGCCCTTTGTAGCTCATACGGACAGGGGCAAGTTTAATCGTGATTCCCTTCTCGCGTTCTAGGTCCATGGTATCTAATAGCTGCGATTTCATATCGCGCTTTTCAACCGTACTCGTTAACTCCATCATGCGATCAGCAAGCGTTGATTTGCCGTGATCGATGTGAGCAATGATACAAAAGTTTCTAATCTGTTCTTGATTCATAGTTCAAAGGTAAATTATACCATCACGAGCGTGCTTTGCCAAAGAAGAGTGTCTTGATCTTCGAGAGAACAGGGTCCGCTTCGCTTAACTTCAACAACTTACTAAACCATAGATAGGCTAGCCCGCTCACCGCTACAATAACCCCAAACTTAGGGAACGTCGCAAGGAAGCTTTGGTCGGCACTCTGCAATTGGAAAAGCTGAACGGTAATATAACAGATAAGTGCCATGAATCCCGTGGCGCTCACCATGCGTCCCAAGGCATGAACGAATACCATATCAAATAAGCCTGGAATACGCCCAGCCATAATAACAAATAGAATCGCCACTTCGATTGCAGCAACGATCGACTGCGCCCAAGCTAGACCATACGGTCCCATTTTGAGTGTCGTCGTAAACCAAATCGCGAGCGCAATATTAAGTCCAATGGCAAAAATTGAAATATAGAGCGGCGTTTTTGTGTCTTGCTGTGCATAAAAACTCCGGGCTGCAATGTGATAAATCGAGCGGAACAAGATTGCCACAACAAGCGCCCCGAGTAGTCCGGCGATGAGTGGGTCACCACCATTCTTGATAAAGTTCACGAGGTATCCACGGGTAAAGTACGCTACCGTTGCCACTGGGAGTGCCAGCCACACAATCACGCGAAGGATCGTTTGCAGATCCTGCTTGAACAAATCCGGCCTGCCTTGGCTAAGGTGTTCGGTCATTTTTGGAAATGCTGCCGTGCTGATTGCCACGCCAATGAGGTTAATCGGCACCATATGAAGCGTCGTTGCCTGTTGGTACGCACGAACTGTTCCGGCTGCCATACGCGACGCGATATTTGTTTCCACGATACTGTTTAAATAGTCAGCTCCTTGGTCAAGTGAACGGGCGGGAAGTAGGGTAAGCACTTTTCGAAACCCCTTGTTCTTCCAGTAAATCTTAAACCTGTAATCGAACCCTAGTCCGATTAGCCCGATCGAACTTACCACTAATTGCAGGATTGACCCTAGAACCACGCCTAGCGCTACCCCCATAATTCCGCCTTCAAAAACCTGCCAGCCAAATATATTAATACCGTTCGTAAAGAATGTTGCGCCAATAATAATACCTACGTTGTAGATGGTAGGCGCCAAAGCATAAAACGTAAATCGCCCTACTGCCTGTTGCATACTTGCAATCACTGTCGCCACCGCAAACAAGAATGGGTTTACCGCAATAACGCGCATCATGCTAATCGCGAGGTTGCGTCCAGACTCATCGAGCCCTGGCCCGACAACGTAGCGGACAAGTGGTTCTGCAAAAATGATAATCAAAACACTCGCCAGCAAGGTGACGAGTGACATAAAGTTCACCATACTTGTCGATAATTCCCACGCTGATTTTTTATTACCGCTTGCAAGTCGTTGATTAAAAACTGGGATAAACGTCACGCTCAGTGCGCCCGATACGAGGATAAAGAACATGAAATCAGGAATCGTAAACGCAACAGTATACGCGTCTAACCCAACCTTATAGGTATCGTAGTAGAGTCCGTTGAGGAAACGTTCCCGGTAAAGACCGAGTGCACTTGATAAAAGAGTCGATCCAGCTAGCAGAATAGCTGCTAGCTGGACTGTTAGTCTTAGGTTGGCTTTGGCAACGACAGTTCGGACTCGACTCATATCAGGATGCCTACTGCCTAATGAAGCTTCGCTGCTGTTGGAAGCTTAGTCTTTGCAAAGATCTTTTCAACAGCTTTATCCTCAATCGTTTCTTCTTTAATAAGTGATGCCGCCATTTCGTCAAGGCTTTGTCGGTTTGCTTCGATGACAAGTTGAGCACGCGTTGCCGCTTCTTTAATCAAAGCTTCAACTTCACCATCGATTTCTTTTGCCGTATCATCGCTATACGGTCGTTCATGAGTAATCTTATCGAATACCATGCCGCCGCTATCATCGTGGAATACTTGATCGCGAAGCTTCGTTCCCATTCCTTGCTCGATGACCATGTCACGGGCAATTTCAGTTGCTTTACGCAGGTCAGATCCAGCACCGGTGGTGATTCCATCAGCGCCATAAATGATCTTTTCGGCAATACGACCACCTAATGCACGGGCAAGAATATCTTTGAACTCGTACACATTGGTGTAGCTTTTGTCTTCAGGGGGCAAAAACCATGTCACACCACCAGTACCGCCACGAGGGATGATCGTGACCTTGTGAACAGGATCGCTGTCAGGCAAGACATGTCCAACAAGCGCGTGGCCGGCTTCGTGGTAGGCAGTTAGCTGCTTTTCCTTTTCGTTCATAATCTTGGTTTTGCGTTCTGGACCAATGGCTACTTTTTCAAATGCTTCAGTTAAATCTTTATTACTGATCTTTTTTGCATTGCGGCGTGCAGCGATAATCGCCGCTTCGTTTGCAATGTTAGCTAGGTCAGCACCAGATGATCCGGCTGTTTTTGCGGCCAAAGCATCAAGGTTGACTGTTTCATCAGCGGGTTTCTTTTTAAAGTGAACCTTCAAAATCGCTTCACGGTCTTTACGCTCTGGCAGCATAATGTTCGTACGACGGTCGAAACGACCAGGACGCAAGAGGGCAGGGTCAAGCACATCCGCACGGTTAGTCGCAGCAAGGACAATTACGTTTGTTCCTGTTTCGAAACCGTCCATCTCGACCAAGATCTGGTTAAGCGTTTGTTCACGTTCGTCGTGTCCACCACCCATACCGCTACCACGTTTGCGGCCAACGGCGTCAATTTCATCGATAAAGATGATCGCTGGAGCGTTCTTTTTGGCTTTGGCGAATAGGTCGCGTACACGGCTTGCACCAACACCTACGAACATTTCAACGAATTCAGAACCGGAGATACTAAAGAATGGTACGTTTGCCTCGCCTGCGACAGCCCTTGCGAGCATTGTCTTACCCGTACCTGGGTTACCTACTAGTAGCACACCCTTTGGAATCTTAGCCCCGAGGCTCTCGTATTTTTTAGGACTTTTCAGGAAGTCAACGACTTCTTCAAGGTCTTGTTTTGCGCTGTCGTTACCGGCAATATCGCCAAAGACAACTTTTTCTTTGTCGATACCATATAGCTTGGCCTTTGACTTACCAAAGCCCATCGCTTGGTTATTCTGCCCTTGTGCCTGGCGCATCATGAACATAAAGAATCCGGCAATCAGCAGAACTGGAATGACGATGATGGCAAGATTCCATAACGTATTGCCTGTTTCCGACTGAGGAACTACCTTTACCTGTGTTTTATCTTGCTTCAGCCCTTGTTCGTAAATACTGCTGCTGCCTTCTTTAACCGATTTTTCGGTCGGTTTAGATTGGCCCTTAGGGGTGACTTTGACATCATTACCCTGAATTTCAATCTGAGTGATCTCGCCAGCGTTAGCCCGTGAAATAACATCAGATATCGAAACATCCTTTAGGGTGCTTGGCTGTGAAACAAGCGCGACGACAATAAGCGCCACGAAGACCATAACCGCCCAAAAGACGCTTAGCCGAATAATATTTCCCATTTTCTTTTTAGGAGGTTGTTGCTTTGTTGCCATATAAAATTTAGTCGTCCTTTGTTTTCAAGGTTATATCAGAAAATTCCCACTCTCATAATAATAGCATCTCACGAGGCTCTATTGATAGTATTTCTTTAGTTTCAGAAATATGATTCAAGAGCAGGATATTTACTTTATTATGACAAGACATAATTAGAGATAGCTTAAGAAGTCTGAATAGCAAAAGTCTGAATAGCAAAATGCAAGCTACACCCAGATCCAATTTCAAAAATAGAACCCGGTTTTGCCGTCTTGACCGCTAGTAACGCGCGCTTCGCCTGCGGCCTCGTACAGGCCACACCTGCTTTTTTTGCAATCATGCGCCGCAGCAATTCTTCGGCGGTCGTTGCGTCAATAGTGATCAGAAGATACCGGCTTTGTTCCTCGCCAGCTTGAATGAAGTTGTCTTCCTCTTTATAAATCACCGATTTTAATTCGAGCTGGCGTTTCCAAATTTCCAGTAGTTCCTTTTTTGTTCCGCCCGAAAGGGAAGTACCGATTTTTTGACGCAGCCGGTTCCGTAAATATACGTCGCTACTATTCGTACTGTCCTCTGTCCACTCTAGATGTTTTGCCGTTGCATACATGCGTATATCATTTTTAGATAGGCGGAGTAGCGGACGGGCGATATCTTGGTTTCCCAGCGCCGCAATACCCTTCCAACCCGTACCGCGAGTCAGGTTAATCGCAATCGTTTCAATAACGTCGTCGCTATGATGTGCCGTCACGATAACCGCGCCCTGTCTCGCTGCCTGTTCGCGTAAAAATGTATACCGCCTAGACCGTGCCAAATCTTCACTTGTACCTGGTCCTAGCTCTTCACGTTTTGTCACAAATTCAAGGCCATAACTTCTAGCCAACGCACCGACAAACCGAGCGTCGGCTGCCGAATCTGGCCGAATACCATGGTCAAAGTGAGCAACGATAAGGTCATGTTTCGCATCGGTTACTAACATGTTTAGCAGTACGACCGAATCAATACCTCCGCTTACTGCCACCAAATAACGCATACTACCCTAGCCTTTTCGAAACGACTACCCCAAGCCAGATGCCAAATATTCCGCCAACGATACCCATTAAGATGCTCCAGCCGCTGAGCAAATCATTATCTCCGAACAATACGGGTATATAACCACCCAAAATACTAAAGACAGTTGCAAATATCAAAATGACACGCTTATTCATAGTCTTATTATACGCATACTTATAGATACCTAGTACTACCAAACGGAACTTTTTGTTTAACGTAAATTCCCGTCCCTAACGTATCGGCAGCGTGGATCATACGATCGCCAAAGCGACGATTGATTGTATCTATCGCTTCGGTCACATATTGTTCGCGCGCCATTTGATCACCGAATAAACTCAGCTGGTCGCCCGCATTGTCTTCTAGCTCATAACAGGTAATGCTAATTCTTATAATATTGTCTGGTGCCCGCGAAAAAAGCATAGCGGCCTGAGCATAAATAGCCTCGTTGCTAAAAAAGGGGAGAGCAGACATATGACGAGAATGCCAATATCCTTCGGTGCGTGATTTTGCGGTGACCAATACTCCACGTGCAGCCTTGTTTTGAAGCCGCATCCTATGTCCTACCGATTCACATAAATGATGGAGTCTTTGCATGATTTGCGTCCGCGAAAGATCAAACGCCTCTAGCACATACTGCCTGCCCACTGTTTTCACGTCTGTCGAAACATCGTCCACTTCCCAGCCTCGCAGACGCTGATGCCAATGTTCACCGATCACGCTTTTAAAAACGATCCTATGAAGCGTCGTCGGGTCAGCATCCAAAAATTCAAGCGGTTTATAAATGCCGACCTTATTTAATCGTGCTTCGTTACGACCAGCGATCCCAGTTAGATCGGTAAGCTTTAGTGTCTCTAGCGTATCCCGCAAATTTTCGTGCGTAATCACGTCTAGGCCATCTGGTTTATGCAAACCAGCGGCTGTTTTTGCAAGGAAACGATTGGTCGCAATTCCCACGTTACAGCGCATCGCAATCCCCACCTCATCCCGCAAACTTTGTTTTATTTCATGGCCAATATCGACGAGGCTGCGTGCTTTTATAGCATCAGTTGTTTGATTAAAATCAATCACGCCTTCATCAATACTTTTCATTGTGATGTGTGCCGAGTAGCGTTTCATGATATCCATCATTTTGTGATACACATAGCGATATTTAGGCGGATCACTTTCTAGCGCCACCAGACCCGGGGCGAGCAGTCGCGCTTCTTTGACACTCATTCCCATCGTCACCCCAAGTTTTTTCGCTTCGTAACTAGCAGTCACAATCATTGTGTGCTCGGTGCGACGATTCACAATAACGACCGGCCGGCCACGAAGCATTGGCCTTGCCTGCTGTTCGACCGTCGCAAAACATGAATTAAGGTCAATATGCATGATCAAAGGACGCTCATCATTATATGACTGATTCATAATGATCCATTTCCCTGGTTAAGTGCCACGTTAGCCGTTCGCTATCAAATTCCAACCGGTAATCAGTACCTCCGTCTGTCACATCAAATATATGCATCGTACGAAGACCCTTGTTGTCAGGGTGGCGCAGGCCGATCTCTGTTATTTCAATCACCCGTCCGTTTGGCCTGCGAAACCGCGATGGCCTGCAAGGATTTAATCCTTCGCCAAAGCTTGCAATTACTTCTACCCGTTCGTTCAAAAAAAGTTCATCATCCATTGTCAAAAATCCCAAAATTATAGTTTGAGAAACGATTCAATGATTGTATTGCCCGTCTGCTTTGCCCGTTTCTAGCGAAGTATCCGAAGACAATGAATGATATTCCACCGGAGGGACGCTTTGCTGCTAGCAGCTAGTGTGTGTCGCGGGGATGTACTTTTATTATACTCCCGGCTAGGTGTTCCGTACAGTCAAGCCAAGTTCGTTTGCCAGGTACGGTGCAGCGATTGTCAGCTGCACGCTATCAATCGTCGCGCCTTTTAATGACGTCCAGCCAGATATTTCAATAAGTTCAGAGCTTCGCAGGTCAACTTGTTTACATTTCGCCTGGTCAAACACGGTTTTTTCGAGCGTGCATGATTCGAACGTAACGTCATATAGTATCGCACCCAGAAAATCCGTTTCAGCAAACGTGCAATCGACAAATTTCACCCGTCGCAGGTCTGCAAATCGTAAATTCGCCATATCTAATTTACAACCGCTAAATATGACGTCATGAAGATTAGTCTTACTAAAATCCACTCCTGTCATGCGGCAATTGCTAAACGAAGCCCTGTTAATCGCGCCGTTTGCAAGATGTGTCGCCGAAAAATCGGTCTGCTGCGCCACAAGATCTTTCGCGCTTACCCGTTCTAATTGTGCGGCGGTCAGTAGTATTTTTTCAAACTTTACACCAGATATGTTCAAACCCGAAACAAGGCAATTCGTTGCATCAATATCTGCTAAAATCACGTCCTCTAAGTCGCCGTCCAACAGTTCATCAAGTGTTGCATCCTCTAGCTGTGCTGGCATCTGTGGCGGGCTTATTTTCATTTAGACAGCGCTAGTCCTTCAATTACTTCAGCGTTTTTGAGTTTCAATAGTTCTTTTGGATCAAGTAATACTTTTGTTGACCGGTTTCCACCGCCCATAATCACTTTTTCCTGCTCCATCACGGCGCTATCTACATAAATTGGCAGGTCATTAATGCCGATCGCCGTTACGCCACCAACCATCATGTCAGTCAGTTTAACTGTCGTTTCACTATCCGCAAACGATACTTTTCGTACATCCATTAGCTGGCGTGCTTTTTTATTAACGTCCAGTTTAGTCGTCGCCAGCACCACGCAAACGGCATATTTCGTTGGTTCTATTTTTCGTGACGCCAAAATGATTGTATTGGCCGATTGATCCGGGGAAAATCCGTACTTTTCACAAAACGCAGCTGTGTCGGCAAAATCCGGATCACAAGGAAATACTTCATAAGATATACTGTTTTCTTCGAGTGTTTTTTGAACAATAGGTAAAAGCCGTTCTGTCATATATCTAGTATATAGAAAATCACCTCTGGAAACCATCTCGTCTTTTTGGTATAATCGGCAAGTACATGGCAGCGTAGCTCAGTTGGTTAGAGCGTAGGACTCATAAGCCTAAGGTCACAGGTTCGAAACCTGTCGCTGCTACCAGGATAGATATATTTAGAACACCCCTTTCAAAGGAGGTGTTCTTTTTATATGCAGAAAGTTGAGACTCCATTAATAGAGCTAGGGGTCACGGATAAATACCTATATTATAAAAGGCTCTTGCCGAGGAAGAGGTCGACTGTTAGAGAAAGTTTAAACCCTATTGCACTCGCATAGTAAATAGAACATTCCTATTGAATGTTCTCGACGACGCACCTCAACAACATCCGATTGGTCAAGGACGATATCAATAGCCCGAGTCGCACCCGAAAAGGGAGTTGGAACATGAGATTGCGAGTAGTAGCTGTTATCAGCGCAGTGTTGATGCTGATACTTACGGCTTGCGGTAAAGGAGATGACGAGGTGAACACTTCGCCCTCGTCTACCCAGGACACTGTGCCGACAGCAACAACGTCGGCGTCTCAACCCAGTGCAGCGCCTTCTGTTGCACCCGAAAAGAAGGCCGTCTTCACCGGCATCGTCAGCCTTAAAAGCTTCGGGGGCGTGTGCGAAACAGAAAAGTGCTGGCTGCCCACGCAACTAAGTACTCAAGTGGTCAATGGCCAGTCGGTCACCATCCCCGAAGTCGGTTCACGCAAGAGCTGGCCGAACGAAGGAGACCAAGTACATGTTCTCCGCCTGATCAAGGGCGGCCAGATGATCTCGGACAAAACAGGTGTCTGCAAGTCCGATCTGTGGTACAAAATCGTCGTGCCGCTACAGTGGGTCGACGAGAGCATGCGGAACCGTGTCGAGCAGGTTCCCGTCTACGGCGGTGTCGCCGCATTCGTAAGCGCTCAGTGGGTCACGCACCTCGACGGTACGTCCGACATACCATGCAAGAACAGCTAATTGATCGTCATCACCAAAAGCTACCTATCCTCCACTGGCAAGGAGGATAGGTAGCGATGACACCTTGTTATACTTATAAAGATGATTCATAAAAAATACGTCCACGATTTTAAAGGAGATGGCGAAGTAATTGTCCTACTTCACGGTTTTCTTGCGTCGTCATCATACTGGTCTAAATTACAGCCGCTTTTAACGAATTCAGGCTATCGGGTCGTTACGATTGATTTGCTCGGATTTGGCCATGCACCAAAACCCAAAAATCTACAATATACCTATGACGATCATGTGACCTATTTGCATAAAATTTTTGGCGATTTGAACCTATCTAAATTTACCCTTATTGGCCATTCCATGGGCGCGCTCATTGCTAGCCGTTATGCATTGTTACACCCTGATCTGAACGCGCTAATACTTCTTCATCCACCTCTTTACAAAAATACCCAAGAGGCACAAAACACTTTGAGGTCTACGGGCAAGCATTACCGTTTCTTTTTAGACTCGCGGTTTCGAGAGCTGGGCTGGATTGCCATGCGCGTACTTCCCTTTACGCGCATTAGTCCACACGGCCGCGCTGCACGTGAAGGATCTCTGCGAAACGTTATAGAGTCAGCGCAAATTTTTGACGACCTGGAACAAATGACAACAAAAACTTTGCTTGTTATTGGATCAAAAGACCGACATCAGTACCTCACGAATATTACTCTTTTTCCTCTCAGCAGATCGGTTACTATATCACGCCACAACGTTAACCATCACTCGCCTTTCTATAAGCCCAATCTCGTCCATGATATAGTTCGGACTACTATTGATTGACTTTATACAAAATAAATGATGTAGTAATTTCACCTTGTCGAGTCTCGACTCCGGGGTACATTAACAGTTCACTGCTATTTTATAGGTAGAACTTACTACGATGACACAGCCAGTATCATCTGATAAGTTCTACTTATAATCACACCGACCGAAAGGAACTCATGCCCACCAAAGCCCAGGCGGAAAAGCCGATGGACTTGCTCTTCGCCCTGCTCGACGAGATCCTCATCAGGATGTCCGAACCTGCCAACTACTACGTTCGTCCCACCGAGGGCGAAGCAGCACTCGACAATCCCAAGTGGCGTCCTCGCGCCGAGTGTGGCATTCCGTCACTCTTCCCGCTCAAAAAACCAACCAGGGTGATCGTCTACGGCGCCGGATGGAAGACTGGGAGCGCCAAGCGCTCGATCAAGCTTTCGAACCACCAGATCGTCGCAGCCAACAACAGGCCCGAGCCTGAGCCTGAAGATTTGGTCGTCAACCTGCATGAGATCGGCGATTCCGATGACGAGCGCATGGCGCTTGTGATGCCGGTCGTCGCTTTCCTGAAGGCAGGCTGGAACAGGACATCCCTCACGGCATAGCAGTGAACTGATCGGGTAGAGGACTGATGCAGACGCGCCTGTCCTCTACCTGGTAGCTCCTAAGTGCATTAGTTTTAGTGCTTTTAGAAACTACGCTATTGATTAAATAGCAAACTTATTGTATAATTTATTTAACTTTGTTGAGATACAACTCCAAGGTACCTTAAAAGCTTTCTGTTATGATATTGATTCTTCTGTTGAGGACTCGCCTACGCGAATTTCACGTACCCGAGCCCTCAACCGATCATCAATCACAATTCGAACGGGGTAAAGGGATGGACAAGTTGGAGCGAGGTGTCGTACTGTCCTTTGACGAGGACGAAAAAATCGGCAAACTGGTCATTCTGAACAAGAAGGGCCAAAAGACGGGTATCGTGCTTGACTTCCGCTACCGAGCAGGACAATTCGTCGAATTCGATAAGGGCGAGGTGACATTCAGCGGACCGACGTCATTCATACGGATCATGACCTTTCCCGCCGCCGGAGATGAGCTCATCTTCAAGCGTTCGAACGGCAAGATCACCATCTGGACCGACGCCGAGTTTTACGACTCGTGCAAAAACCGGGCAACTTTACCGTTTTACCGGCTAATCACTCGGCGCTCCGGTGGACACCAAGACAAAGTTCGCTGGTCCGGCTACGGACTAGTCGGACTCCCAGATTTTTTCACGCTCAAGAGTGTGGATGGAAGAACAATCGACCCTCTCACCCATCCTGATTACAACGGAGCCGGAGTACGGACCACCTTCGAGGTGTACATTGCCGACGGATGCGAAGCTCGTGAAGACGCTGTGTTTGGCGCATGGGTCAGCTGCAACAAGGATCCGCGCCACTCCAGCGTCCAACAACCCAAGGCAAGTTGACCCGTCCTAAACCTCATAACGGAGAGCTGCCATTCAGGTGGGAGTTGGCGCTACAATGCCAGCTCCCACCTGGTAGTTCCTAAACGCATTAGACTCATAGTGCTTTTGGGAACTTTTTTTAAATTTATGTAAGTTTACTTGCATAAATAAAACTACTAGCCTACTATACGGTTATACATAAGCGTAATCTAAGAATGAAAATGAAAAAAAATATACATAAAACGACTCTCAGTATTTTCAGCTCTATAACTTTAGCGCTTGCATTTGTACTAATTCCCTTCCAGCACACAGCCAGTGCAGCCTCGTGTGCGCCAGTATCGGCAATTGGGGTATCGACAAATGAAGTAAGCGTGCCAAGCGATGGTATATATCGCATTTGGAGTCGCGTTATGCCAACCGATGCAACGAATAACTCATTCTGGCTAGAAATCGACGGCACCACTTGTATCTTAGTCGGCGACACACCGCTTGCAGCAAACAAATGGGCCTGGGTTGATAATCAACAGGGTATAGCGACTACTAAAATTGATGTGACTCTCAAAACTGGCAAACACACAATCAAAGCCATAGGCCGGGAATCATCGGTAAAAGTTGACCGAATCATGGCCCTACTAGACAAGGCCTGTGTGCCTACTGGTATGGGTGATAACTGTACTGCTGCCTCAACAGATACAACGCCTCCAAGCGTCCCTCAGCAACTAAAGGCAGCTGCGGCAAGCCCAACACAGATTAACCTATCATGGACTCCAAGCACCGATCCGTCGGGTATCGCTGGCTACGATGTATTTAGGTCTGGCGATGGTGGAAGTGCTCAAAAGATCGCGACAGTAACGACAGTTAGCTTTGGCGACGCACAATTAAAACCTGCCACCAAATATACCTACTACGTTACTGCCCGGGATATGGCCAATAACTCAAGTGCATCGTCCGCCACTAGCGAAGCAACAACCCCAAGCATTCCTTCAAATGTCCAAAAAGTCACAGGTAAACTTACCGCCAGAGACGACGAACAGCTTGGCAATGCCCAAATTATCGTTCGTAGCGGTCACGGTGAACGGCATATCTACGCAACAACTGCCGATGGAAGTTATACTGTCCAAGACCTCAAACCAGGGACGTATACCTTCAAATATAAAGCTCGCGGCTACAATCCAAAAACAATCACACTACGAGTATCCGCCGGACAAACAATTACTAAAAATGTCGTCTTAAGAATGCGTTAAGGAGAACCTATGCAACCTGAATTTAACCCTCAACCTGAACCTCAACCACAATCTCAGCCTCAACCACAGCCAGATAACACCCCGTTTCAGACACCAGAAACACCGACGCCACCTCAGAAATCACCCAAAACAAAGATACTTGTTATACTTCTTGCGGTTATCGTCGTCCTTGCAATAGGCAGTGGCATCACCTGGTTCGTGATGAGCAAAGTATCCACGTCTGAAACAACACAGCAGGCAACAGCACCGGCGAAAGTAACCATCACAAAAGACGGCTTTACTCCCGCATCTATCAAAGTGAAAAAAGACCAAGCTGTCGAATGGATAAACGATGACGGAACACCTCATAGCATCGCATCCGATCCTCATCCTTCACACGACCAGCTTCCAGGCCTTGATAGCATTGACCCTCTTAACACTGGTGAATCTTACCTATTCACCTTTGAAACCACCGGAACATATACCTATCATGACGATGTAAACCCTGACAAGTTCAAGGGAACGGTGATCGTTGAATAAAATCATGAATAAATTTATATCTTCAAAAAAAATCGTACTTTCTGCTATCGGACTTCTTGTCGGTGTAGCAAGCATAGGCAGCGTCGCTCATGCAGTCGACCTACTGGCAAGTATCGAACCTGAAAATGGCACCCTGCAAAACCCTGCAAAAGTAATTACCGACACGACGGCATCAGGCGGAAAAGCAGTCCAGTTTGGCGTCGCAACAACGACCACACCTCCACCGACTACCCCTCCAACACCTCCGCCATCAACACCACCTAGTACGGGTTCTTACAAAAAACTTACCCCTGGCACTGCTTGGCAATGGCAGTTAACTGGTACGATTAATGAAACTATCTTGGACGGGGTGAACAATAGCAAAAAAATGTACGACATTGATGTTTACGATACTCCCGCACCAACAATCACCCGATTAAAAGCTAAAGGCATAACGGTCATTTGTTATTTTAGTGCTGGTTCGGCAGAAAACTGGCGACCAGACTACAGCAAATTCCCTGCATCCGTCATGGGTAAGGGTCTTGATGGCTGGGCTGGCGAAAAATGGCTTGATGTACGCCAACTTGACGTGCTACGGCCAATCATGGGTGCACGTATGGACATGGCTAAGGACAAGGGCTGTGACGGCCTAGAACCTGACAACGTGGATGCATACACTAACAGCACGGGATTCCCGCTTACTGCCGCTCATCAGGCCGCATACAACCGTATGCTTGCCCAGGAAGGTCACAAGCGTAACCTATCAGTCGGTCTAAAAAACGACGTTGACCAAATTGCGACACTCGTAAACGACTTTGACTGGGCACTCAACGAGCAATGCTACCAATACAACGAATGTGACGGCTATAAAGTGTTCATTCAACAAGGCAAAGCAGTCTTTGGCGTCGAATACAGCTTGGACATCAGCAAGTTCTGCTCAAAAGCGAATACCGCTAACTACGACTGGCTCAAAAAGAGTTTGAACCTCGGTGCAACCCCTAGAACCACTTGTCGATAAGCTAAATAAACCTCGCATCCAGCATTGATTCCCACCTGGTAGTCCCTGACCACATTGTTGCTAATGTTTTTAGGAACTGTACGCCACACAGTATCGCTCTAGGTCTTCTGCCGAGTTAATCCCAATTCCGTATTCAGTAGCTTCACTTTTTAAAAGAGTGACGTGGCAAAGTGGGGGTTTATAATCTGGAATTAGTGCTTGAACGAATTCACGTAGTTCGTCAACACCATCAATTTCCACCGATCCAATCATCGTCATCTGCCCTTCTTTGCGACAAATATATCGCTCTTCACCTAGGCTAACGAAATGTAACTTATGTGTCTGCAAAAAATCCCGAACAGCATCAGCAATTTCCTGTTCCCTTGCTTCGTCGGCTATGTAATCTCTTGTCGCCACAAGCGAGCAGTGATATTCATTTTTTGGCAAAAGCTCAACACCTTCAAAAACCTGCAAGGGCAGGGGAGTCATATTCTCCGTTATGTCTAACGCGATGTACCCTTTTGCATCCCCATCATACCAAACACCCTGACCTAAGATCTGTTTAGCCATGAATTTTCTCGCCCCTCTCTAGCATTCCAATAAACTTCTCAATCCTTGCCTGCCGTGTTTCGGGCTTTTTTGCCATGTGTAGACGAAATAAAATCGCGTAGGTATTTGTTTTGTTGAGCGTCTCATAAAAGCTTTTGGCTGCTAGATTCTTATCTAACGCCGCCTGAAAATCATCAGGTATCATCATGTTCTTTTGCGAATCATATGCTGCGTCCCATCGCCCATCTTTTTTCGCCGCTTCAACCGCCTCTATACCGCTTGGCTGCATTCTGCCTGTTGCAGTTAGCTGCGCGATCTTTTCAACATTCACTTTTGACCACGTACTCTTCGGTCGCCTAGGCGTATATTTTTGCAAATAATGCTTATCGTCTAGCCCCCTTCGAATCCCGTCAATCCACCCATAACAAAGTGCGCCATCAAGCGCCTCTGGCTGAGTGATAGATTTTATACCTGATCCTTTTTTGGCGATCTTCATGACAACGCCTTGCTCATCTGCATAATGTTTAGTAAGCCAAGCTTCCCAATCTGCGAGAGATTCAAATAATATGATTGGAGATTCGATAATCATGTCTTCTCAGTATTTTGGATAATTAAGTAAATTTCCTTAGATTTAGTATCATTTCCATAATAACAGTCTGGTTACAGAGTTTGACAGTGCATTCAATACCACCTATCCCTATGGTTACAGCTTTGATAATCTGGCAGCAGCAAATTTACATCTTCAGCTTTTTATGAAAATCACATTGATACGTATATTCGGTTTCGCCTCCGTTAGAAGAGATATTTTAAAAGATATCGTTTACAGATTTGTAAATCTGAGCTTACCAGATTTACAAAATTTGGTAAAATTGTAACAATGCAAAACGATATACTAAACCACGAATTTCCTCCTAATCTAGATGCTATATGGGAGAAAGAATTTGCCTTGCAGTTGGCTGCGGCGCAAGGTGCTATTAGTGGTCTCAGTCAAGCCGTCCCTCTTTTACATAACCCCGACCTCCTTATGCAGCCCTTGCTAGACAAGGAGGCTGAATCTAGTTCACGTCTTGAAGGCACTCTTGCTTCTGTTGAAGATGTTTATAAAGCCGAGCTAAAGAGCGCCCAGGCAGAGGATAGTGATGACGTAAGAGAAACAAAGAATTATCGCCTAGCACTTACCCAGGGAGTTCATCTCATAAAAACACGCCCCCTTAATCAAGTTGCCGTCAGGCAAATACATGCAACGCTCCTAAATGGAGTGCGCGGAGAAAAAAAGCATCCTGGTAAATATCGCACAGGCGATGTATGGATTGGCGTTGCAGGCACTGGAGTTGGTGATGCTCGGTATGTTCCACCAAGTGCAATTCATATTCCACAATTAATGGACTCTCTGGAAGAGTTAATTAACTCAAGTGGCATCCACCCATTGATAACTTGTGGAATTATTCATCACAGGTTTGAAGGCGTACACCCTTTCGAGGATGGTAACGGAAGAACGGGACGTCTTCTCATAACACTCTATCTATTGAAAACGGGAATGCTCGCTGCGCCAATGCTTTACCCTAGCGGATTTTTCGAGAAAAACAAGCGAGATTATATGAATGCGCTTCACTCTGTAGATATAAGCCAGGATTGGAGTGGTTGGTTACTATTTTTCTTAAAAGGCATAGAAACCCAGGCTCTAGTATCGTTGAAAGTAGCCCGGGACATTGACGCACTCTACAAAAGCCATAGAGAAAAGCTACAAAATGCCACAAGCCATATTGGCCTGCTGAGAGTATTGGAATTTTGCTTCGTCCAGCCGATAGTAAACGTGAAGTACGTCTCCGAAAAACTCTCTATGAACCCTCAGACCGTTCGTAGATACCTAGTACAGTTAGATGAGGCTGGAATTCTTGACTTGGATCATGTCCTCGACCGAGGTGAGAAGATATATTCAAATACAAAACTTCTTGAGTTACTGAGGCAAATATAGATCATTCTATATGATAGAAAATCGACAATCATAAAGTATTTTAATCTAACACATACTAAAAGGCCTCTCGCAGAAGCCTCTTAGTATTTAAAAACTAGTGATTATTATTGTACTGGTGACGTTTCAAATCCTGGACACCATGCGGTGATCATTGGACTTGCGATGCTTAGGTAGCCAGTATCATTTGGCGGGTAAACACGAAGTTTGGTTGCGCCTGTTTTACATGTTCCT
>DATHGB010000017.1 GCA_035317825.1 Candidatus Saccharimonadales bacterium
AAAACTAGTGATTATTATTGTACTGGTGACGTTTCAAATCCTGGACACCATGCGGTGATCATTGGACTTGCGATGCTTAGGTAGCCAGTATCATTTGGCGGGTAAACACGAAGTTTGGTTGCGCCTGTTTTACATGTTCCTGGTTCGAAGTTACCTTGTTCAGAGTAAACGACTGTCGCCTTGGCTGTTTCTGCTGGTTTCAGCGTTAAAGTCTTTTCAGTGTAATTTTTGCTACGGTCGGCAGGAGAGCCGATTTGATTACCGTTATCATTTACTAGCGATACGCCCGGGAATCCAACTAACGTACAGGTTCGTTTGCCCGAGTTAGTCAGGACAAGTACTTGGTTAAGTGTACCCGCTCCACCACCATCACCGTTTGTCAGTGATAATGTTAGCTCGTCTGCGTTACAGGTTGTTTCGGTTGCTACTTTCGGCGGGGTTAATTCCTGCGCTGGACGGGTTTCTTTGGCTGGAGTTTTTTCTGCCTGTGCCGCAGCTAGTTTAGAATCGAAATCCGCTTTTTGGTCGTTTAACTCGTTCTGCTGCCACATATAGACGCCTGCGGCTGTCCCTGCCATAAGGACAAGGATCAAAAGAATTATTCCAAGTACCTTTCCGGCTTTTTTGCCCTTTTTAGGTGCTGGCTGAGATGGCGGTGGTGTATATTGCGTTGTCGTGTCTTCTTCATTCATATCCATATTTATTTTCTTCCTTCTTGCTATCCATCATAACCGAAAGTATTATGGACAACAATATTTTTTACATAAGTATTTTGGTGTTTCGTACAGTTTCGTGTGTTACTATGAAGGTAAAGAACCATAAGCGCGGGATTTGTTGGTCTATATGCGCATTAGGGAATAATTTATTTTGTCACAAGATTCTGTCCACGAGAAATGCGCGGTGTTTGGCACATTTGGCACTGGCGAAGAGGCTTCACGAACAACATTTTACGGACTATGGGCGCTCCAGCATAGGGGTCAGGAAAGCTCGGGTATTGTCAGCACTGACGGTGCCCTTTTTCATAAGCACTCGGCGTCCGGACTGGTAGCAAGCGTGTACCGCGAAGAAGACCTAGAACAGTTAGACGGGACAATCACCGTTGGCCACAACCGCTATTCAACATCAGGTTCGGCCGACGGCGCGCACAGCCAACCGGTATTACACAAACAAGCCGCCCTTGCCTTTGCGCACAATGGCAACTTGCCTAGTACTGAAAAGCTAGAAGAATTCCTGGACACCCGCGGCATTGCCCACGACAAGCTGAATGATTCCGAAATGATGGGTGAATCAATTGCCTGCCGCATGCTAGACAACGGACAAAGCCTAGAGGACGCAATAATTTCAAACTACCCCCTATTCACGGGGGCTTTTGCTTGCATCGCGATGACAACCGACAAGCTTGTGGCCTTTCGCGACGCATACGGCGTACGTCCACTAACGATTGGCAAGCTGGGCGATGGTTACGTCGTTTCGTCCGAAACCTGTGCGCTTGATACCGTTGGCGCCACGTTCGTCCGCGACGTTAAACCCGGCGAAGTCATCGTGATCGACGCCGATGGGTTACATTCATACCAAGCAGCACCTGGTACATTAAAACTAGATATTTTTGAGTTCGTTTACTTTGCGCGCCCCGACAGTATTATCGAAGGACGCAGCGTCAATAAAGTGCGCGAAAACATGGGCAAAGAACTTGCCATCGAATGTAAGATTGATGCTGATATTGTTGTCCCCGTCCCCGATTCTGCCATTCCGGCGGCACTAGGCTATTCACAAATAAGCGGTATTCCATTTGAAATGGCGCTCATTAAAAACCGCTACATTCACCGAACCTTTATTCGCCCGACAGCTAAACTACGCGAACAAGATTTGAAAATGAAATTAAACCCTATGCCCCATATTTTGCGTGGTAAGCGTGTTATTCTGATTGACGATTCGATTGTCCGCGGAACAACAACCCGCAAGATTGCTGGTATGCTGTACGAGGCTGGCGCCAAGGAAGTTCACATTTTAATTAGCTCACCTCCAGTTAAATACCCTGATTTTTATGGTATTGATTTGCCCGCCCAAGAAGATCTGATTGCCCACAACATGACGCCCGACCAAATCGGCGAACACCTCGGCGTTGATTCGCTTAATTACCTGTCGTACAACGGTATGATCCGTGCAACCGGCATGCCGTCGAGTGATTTTTCTACTGCCTGCTTTAACGGTATTTACCCGATTGATATCGGCAAACGCAAAGACGGCATCCAACGTGCCGCCTTTGAAATTCAGATTCCTGTCGAAGCTGCTGTTCCTAGCGAGCTGTCTGTCGACGGAAAAGCCACGATGCAACTGGCATAGCAACAACGAGTATGCCGATGCTCCATACAATTGATAGCCAGATGTGATTACCGGCTGGTAGTCCTAATAGTAATGCGCGCACTGCTTCGACGATATGAGTAATCGGCTGATTTTCAGCGAATGCTTTTAGAACCGGCGTCATGCTGTCGGCAGGAACAAACGCGCTACTGGCAAAGGTAAGAGGGAAGACAAGAACAAACGTTAACCACTGTACGCCTTCGACGCTTTTTGCCACCACGCCAACGATCGCAGCCAACCAAGAAAAGGCAAGTGTGAATAGGAGTAGAATTCCAGCAATCAGCAACCATTCGGAAAAGCTTGCACTTGATCGAAATCCGATGACAAGTCCCGCAAGTAGCATCACGACCGTTGAGATACTGTTACGGAAAAGGTCAGAAATAACATGGCCGTTTAGTACGGCTAGGTTTGACATTGGTAATGACCTAAACCGGTCAACAATTCCCTTTTGTAAATCGTTACAGACCGCAATCGCTGTGGTTGTCGAGCCAAAGGCTACCGTTTGTACGATAATACCCGCCATTAGGAAATTCAGATACGAAACCCCCGGTGGCAGCGCTGATGAAATTGCCCCGCCAAATACTGCGGCAAATAACACCAAAAACATAATTGGCTGAAAGAACGTTCCAAGCAACTGGTCGGTATTACGAATAATATGCGTGCTACTACGCTTGATCATAATGAGCGAGTCTATAAAGCCAAGAACAATTTTAGGCTTTTGTTGGAATTCTAATTTAACAGCCATTACTTCTTACCTTCCTTTTTCGTCTGTGTTTGCTTACCTGTCAGCGACAAGAATACATCGTCTAGTGTTGGTTTATGCACCGCCATAGATTCAAGCTTGATCTTTTTATCCGCTAGGATATCAAGCATCTTTCGAACGTCGGCGTTTGTATCCGCAATAACCGTTGTAAGCGAGTAATCTTTTTCGTTTGTATCAACGACCGCTTTCCCTAGCGCTTTTTTAGCTTCATCAAGTGTTTCAGTGTCCTTGAACATAAGTTCCAGACGGTCCTGCCCAACCTTGCTTTTCAGCTGAGCCGCTGTTCCCTCTGCGATTACCTTACCGCCGTCGATCACGATAATATTATCAGCCAGCTGATCAGCTTCATCAAGGTACTGTGTTGTCAGTAGGATAGTTGTTCCGTTCGCCATCAGCTTTTTGATAATCGCCCACATAGCCAGGCGTGAACGCGGGTCAAGCCCAGTTGTTGGTTCATCCAAGAAGATCACTGGGGGAGTGGCAATCAGGCTAACCGCTAGGTCAAGCCGGCGGCGCATACCACCGGAATATGTTTTCGCTGGGCGATCAGCTGCCTTAACTAAATCAAATTCTTCTAGCAATTCATCAGCCCTAGCTTTGGCACTTTCTTTGGTTAATCGGTACAACTTGCCCATCATAACCAAGTTTTCGCGGCCAGTTAGTAGTTCGTCGATTGCTGCGGATTGACCAGTCAGGCCGATCACGCTTCGCACTTTGTCGGCATCACGTGTCACGTCAAATCCTTCGACCGCAACCGATCCGCCGTCATATTTTAAAAGCGTGCTTAAAATACGAACCGTTGTCGTTTTGCCCGCACCGTTTGGACCAAGTAGCGCCAGCATCGTGCCGCGTTCGACTTTTAGGTCAATTCCCTTTAGTACATCGTTCGATCCATAAGATTTGGTCAATCCTTCTGCGACGATGACGTAATCTTTTTGTGTCATTCATTTCCCCAAAATTAGTAATAACGTGTGCTGCTATTTTAGCATATGCACCCCTATGGATGGTAAAATAAAGATAAGGAGAAGTAAAATTTATTATGACTCACCCTACTAATGACGAATTTACAGGTGTATGGCGTAGCCGCTATTGGCATCCTAGTAACGACCATGATGGCAAAGACATAAGCGAGTACCAGATGGACGCTCATCTCAAAGGCAACCGGCTGACAATGACGAGCCTTCCTACGAAAGACGGCTCATACATGAGCCTTAAGCTGACCATCGATGACGGCCTTGCAACTGGCGCATGGCAAGAATCAACCGCGCCTTTAGGTGAATTTAAAGGCATGGTGTATTCGGGCGCAATGCAACTGATCATCTCGGATGATGGCAAGCAAATGGACGGTAAGTGGGTAGGCGTAGGCCGTGAAAAGCTGGATGATGGCACTTACGAAGCCCGGATCTACACCGGAAAATGGCATCTGGAACGAGCTCCACGGGTTTAGGCTATTTGCCTGGAAAAAGGTTCTTGACTGCGATAATTAACATCGCGGCAATCTGACTGAGTGTTCCAGCAATAACAAGCCGGAAACTCCATTCTTCCAGATGAAATCCCCATGCGGAAAAACCCTGGAAAAACGCTAGGCAAAAAATAACAGCCGTTTCAGCAGTTAAGAAATAAAACAGAATCCGAAGTGTTGTTTCTTTTAACTTCTGATCCTTTTCAATATTGTCGTTTTCGATCTGCTGCTTGCGAATCTTCTGGTCAAGCGTTTTGAGCGGCAAGGCAGGGGAGGGAGGTGAGGTAAATTGTTCGTCACCGGCTAGGTCTGCCCTGGCCTGATTAATCGTTTGCTGTAGTTCCTTGACAGCACGCTTTGTTTCCTGTTCCCTTTGCTGGTACGTTGCCATTACACAAGCCCTAATTTCTCTAGCCTGATTGCCATCGCCACAATCGATACCTCAAACGCATCAGCACATTTATTAACATCGTGCGTTAGTTCCCAAAATTGGCGAACCTTATCTTCTGGCATCAAAAGAACAGCCGCAAAGTTATTCGCTTCACGTTCCTTTTGAATACTGTCCGCTTCTTTTGGCGCTTCGTCAGGCCGAAGCAACATCCCTTCGCTATCTAAAACATTTGAATAATCCACGAGGCCAGTCTGCGCGTTATCGACGAGCCACTTCCGGTGCAAAAAATAATGTCCGAATTCATGGGCTGCGGTAAAATTCTGCCGAACCACGGGCTTGTTTTTATTTATAGCAATTGAAAATTCACCGTCTTGAAAAAAGATTGCACCCGATACTTCGTCAGGCATATTATCCAGATAAAATATGCTTAGTTCGTCGATTTTGTTTACAGTGGCCAGAAAAGGGAAAGGGACTATACCCGAAGGGTTATACTCGGCAGCGACGAGGATTGCTTTTTCTTGTGCGTCCCTAATACTCATATCCCCTCTAGTATATCTACTGAGGAGGATTTTATCTAGATCAGTTACCTATCTTAAGCGTCCGCCCGGTTACTGGTGAGCGTAAATAATCTACCCAGTCCCCAGGCGACAAGTCCGTAAATGACAATCGCTACCAGGCTGCTGATTTCAAATACGGACTGGCCGTAACTTGGTTCGTAACTGAAAATCCCGTAAAAGGGCCAGGCAAAAAAACCGCCGACGTTGTAAATAAAGTCGACGAAAGGTGACCCCTGGTTGGCGGCAAGCAACAGAAAGACCATCCGAAGTGCCAAAAAGGCAATAATAATTCCAGCAATATAATAGATTATGCGTCGCACAATAACTTTGCCGTCAACGCCACGGGCTGTTTCTACGGTTTGACGCCGTATGTTCGTGTCCCCTTGCACTTCGTTTGTTTCACGAACTTCAGTAGTTTGTTGGTCTCGATCATCCATGTCAATCCCCTCCATTACTTATACTTCTAGCGTAGCACAAATTGGTAATGTTAAAGATTTAGTAGAATAGCATGATTTATTCAATTTCGGTGTCGTCAGGAAGATTTGCGTGGTGGCTATTGATGAAAGCTCGGAGTTCTTCGGTTGTTCGTGGGCGATTCCACGTTGCCAAATCCAAGATATCACTAACGGTTACCGCTTCGACATCGGCTGCTTGCATATCCATTTTCTTTGCGTCCTTTTTGTTTTTAGTTTCTTATAGTCTTATTTAAGCATAAACTGTTTAAAAAAGCAATACCTTACAGGAAGATTTTTGACCATTATAGGACGCTTATGTTATAAATAGGGACAGAGGTAAACAAAAAATAAACATGGACATCATAAGTTCTCTCGCTATTGTCGCCTTTGCCGCCCTTATTCACGCTAGTTTTCAACTGAGCGTTAGCGTACTCACGCTGATGAGCGGGCACGCGATTGGCGCCAAAACCGCGCACACTAAACTCCTTCGGTTAACGAACGGGTTTTTACTTGGCGTGCTTCTGATGACAATGCTTCTGGTAGCATTTATTTGCTTTGTCCTGCAAAGCAGCTTTGGCAGCCACGTTCCTTATGTTGTCTGGGCAGTCGCTTGCGGACTTCTTCTGGGGCTTGGTGTCGCCGTTTGGGCATTTTACTACCGGAAAGAGAAGGGGACTAGTCTATGGCTTCCCCGCGGTCTTGCCCGTTATTTAGGCGAGAGAGCAAAAGCAACTAAACAAAGTGGAGAGGCGTTTGGTTTAGGGCTTAGTAGCGTCATTGCGGAATTCATCTTTATCCTTGCCCCAATGGTGGTTGCCAGCCTGGTACTTATCCAACTTGAACCTATGTGGCAATTACTGGGAATTGGCCTGTATACAATCATTTCCCTGCTTTCCCTGCTAGTCGTTAACGCCCTGATCGGAAGCGGTCACCGCCTAAGCGGAATCCAACGATGGCGCGAAGACAACAAAAGGTTTTTGCAATTCGCGAGTGGAAGCGGCCTATTGATCCTTGGATTTTACGTGTACGTTGACCAAATTGTCACTGCTACCGTTACTGCCCACGGAGGTTTTTAATGACAAACCCTCCTTCCATCATCAAACGCGAAGGCAAACGCCCCAGCGAGCAGTTTGAGCGCAGCAAGCTTCACAGCAGCGTTAGGGCAGCATGCCTGAGCGTTCGTAGCCCAGAGGGTGAAGCCGAAACAATTGCTAAGAATGTCAGTGAAGCCGTTATTGCCTGGTTAGAGACAAAGCCCGAAGTGACAAGCGCCGATCTTCGCCGCAAAGCCACTGCCGTCCTGACATCATTCCATCCAGAAGCTGCATATTTATATAAACATCATCGCTTGATCATATAAGGAGACCTACGGGTATGGCTAAAAAAGTAACATTCGACTTTGATCTCATTGTCATCGGCAGCGGTGCAGGGGGAAGTGCCGCAGCAACTATTGCGGCGCGCGAAGGCAAAAAAGTAGCAATTATCGAAGCTGATACCTTTGGCGGCGACTCGCCTAACTGGAGTGACGTCCCAACCAAAGCCCTGCTTCACGTCGCGCAGCTTTACGACGAAGCTCGTCACGGCGCACGTTTCGGCCTGCGTTCGGCCACGCTTGGCTACAACTACCCTTCTTTACGTGCCTGGAAAGATCTAGCCGTCAAACGAACTGGTGCTGGTGGCAACCGTAAATATTACGAAAACGAAAATATCACAACCCTACAAGGAACAGCTCACTTTTTATCTCCTCATGAAATAAGCGTTAATCGGCATCACCTTTCTGCCGAGAAGTTTTTGGTCGCGACTGGATCACATTGGGTCGCACCTAATATTCAGGGCCTAAAAGACGTCCCCCACCTTACTCCACGAACTATTCTAGAGGCCATGCGCCCACCTAAAAGCCTGTACGTGATTGGTGGCGGCACGATCGGCGTTGAAATTGCACAGCTAATGGCTATTTTCGGCACAAAAGTATATATTGCCGAGATTGCCTCTCGCCTATTACCCCGTGAAGATGAAGAAGTCGGCATACTCATGGAACGCCTATTAAAAGAACAAAAGGGCGTGACAACTCTTACCCAGACCCGAACCCTTGCTGTTGTCAAAGACGGTATTGGCAAACGTGTCACCTACACCCGTGGAGGCGTCGAGAAATCAGTTCGCGTCGACGAAGTGCTTATTGCCACCGGCCGTGTACCTACCGTCGACCTGGGGCTTGAAAACGCCAGTGTGACATATACGCCGAAAGGTATTGAAGTTGACGCAAATCTACAAACCAGTGCCAGGCATATCTTTGCCGCTGGCGACGTACTCGGTCATAACTCACACACACATACCGCGCTACTCGAAAGCCGCGTGGCTGCTAACAACATCTTGCACAAGACAAAGATTGCTCCAAATTATACTGCAACGACACGTGTTACCTTTACCCACCCAGGGATTGCATCTGTTGGCCTATCCGAAGACGACTGTCTAAAGCGAGACCTGGCTATCAACAAAGCCGTTGCGCCGCTTAACATCGTGGCCCGTAGCAACACGTCAGATTTTCGTGACGGGTTTGTAAAACTTATCACAAACAAGCATGGTGTCATACTTGGAGGCACAGTTGTAGCGCCTCACGCAGCCGAGATTATTCACGAAATTGCTTTAGCGGTTAAGCACGAGCTAACCGCAGCGGACCTTGCAGATACGCCACATGCGTTCCTCAGCTGGAGTGAAGCAGTGCGAGTAGCAGCTGCCAAGCTTAGTTAGTTGATTTCCGTGCCCATATCAACACAGAATTTATAGATCAAGCGTTCACTAAGCTTGTCGCTGTCTTTAAATATATGCGGATTAGTAAATGCTATTTCGCTTGCATCGGGGCCTATGCCAAAGTCGTCTGTTTCAGTTCGGACATTGTACACAACCCATAATCCCCATGTTTCATATTTCGGAATAAAAAATGTTTGTACGCCAATTAACGAGGCGCTAAAATTACCTTCATATGCAATCTCTTCGACAAGTTCGCGACGCAGGCCTTCTGTGTCTGATTCTCCATGATCAACTCCGCCACCAGGCAGGTCCCAGTTATCGCTTTTTTCTTTGACGACAAGTACTTCGCCTTTTTCATTGCGAATAACAGCCTTTAAAGACACTCTGTAGATAGGGGTGGGGTATTTTCCGGACATGAGAGATATTATAACATATTTATTGAGGTAGAATGGCGACTAGGGCGTTAGATTCGGAATCTGCGCGATAACCAAGAAAAATAGCTATCTTGCGATAGCTATTTTTCTTGGTTGCGGGGGTAGGATTCGAACCTACGACCTTGTGGTTATGAGCCACACGAGCTGACCAGACTGCTCCACCCCGCGGCACTTGGTTAATGATAACAGATGTGGGTTAGTTTCGCAAGCCCTTATGGTTGCCTCCAAAAAGGAAATTGGTCCACTGCTCTATGTTGCTTGGCGGCTGTTGTTTTTTGGCGGTTGTCTTGGGCGTAGCGGCAGTAACACTTTTTGCTGCAGCTGTGTTAGGAGGCAAAATCAGCACTTTCTCGCCTGGTGAGACTAGCCCTAGATATTTCCTGGCGGAAATTTCTTTAAACTCGCTGCTTTGGTAGTATTTTTGTTCGTAAGTAAGAGCCTGTGTTTCTAGTTCGGCCAGTTTTTCCTGACGGGTTTTAGCATCTAATTCTTTTTGCAGACCGTAATTACGCTGCATCATACCAATTGATCCCCACGCCCAGCTAGCGCCAATAATCAGGGCAACAGCTATTACAACATTATTCATCGTTAGATAACGATGACGCAGATGATAGTAAAATTTCCGGATGTTTATTTTTTTCATAATTTCCTCGTGGTGGGGGCGGATGGAATCGAACCATCTACCAAGTGGTTATGAGCCGCCTGCTCTAACCGATGAGCTACGCCCCCGTCTGTGGTATTATATCGCAAAACCACCCCTATGGGAATCAAAAAAGCCCCTAGGACGATTTGCGCGTCTTTTGGGGCTAGTTTGGCACCTGTTTGTTTGATACTACTGTATCATCAAACGTGCTTGTGTTTCAAGATTATTTTTGGTCAGTCTTGATCTTGCTAATTGTAAGGAAACCGTTACGTGGGTTTTCTTTAACTTCGCGATCTTCTGGAAGATCGGTTGGTTCACCCTTAGCGTTTTTCTCTACTTTAGCGAAAAAGTAAATTGTTTGTGGCTTACCACCGCGCAGTGTGACATCAGTCTTGTGCAAGTAGTAAGTAATACCCTTCGAGTTAGTGTGCTTGTAAGCCATAAGTTCTTATACCTCCTATTAGCGTCTTACTTTGCTAGAGTACCGTCTCGGACGCACGGTGTCAACTATTTAAATACCCCTGTAGTGCTGTTTTAATAGCAATCTGAGGACACCGAGGCTAATCAGGCGAACGGCAATAACGATGATAATGGCCACGCAGACCAAAACAGACCAGCCTGCAAAATCAGGTGACCAAAGGGGCGAAGCGAAGTTTTGACGGTACAGGTCGGTACTTGGTAGCGTCACGTTCTGCACAGGGTCAGGAGAAGGGGGAAATTTGGCTAACTCATCTGCAAAACACTGTACGTATGCCGGTGACCACGCAGTATATTGAGGCTTACACACGGCGTCAGCTTTGACGTTCACGTTACCGTTTGGATTGCCGACATTCTTAGCAGCATCAACAACTTTTTGCACGTCACGCCGGTATTGCTGCTCCAGGTAAAAGACGCCTGTGTCCGCATTCATATGGCTAATCGTATATTGTTGTAAATCATACAATCGATTAGTCATATCGGACGTATTGCCGTACTTGTCAGCAGTAATCACCGCCTCTTTTCGCTGCATCATCCCGATGTTATTAAGCCTTAAGAATGTTGCCGCAATGAAGCCCACAAGAAGAAGCACGACAAGTAACTGCCACGTTTTGATACGCTGCAGTCGTCTAATGCTCTTTTTTACTTGTCTTTTGTCTGCCACGTAAGAAATATCCCACCTCTTGCTACTCTTTTTATTGTAGCATGAGCGTTACTCCTTGGCACGATGATATACTAACAATATGAACATCTATTTCTCGGGAATTGGGGGCGTAGGCATAGGACCACTTGCAGAGATAGCATATGATGCCGGATATCAGGTGCAAGGATCAGATGCCACCGGAGGGCTTGTCACGCATAAGCTACAGGAACGAGGTATTGCCGTTTCTTTTAACCAAGACGGCACGTTCCTTCGTACATGTCATAGTGATCGTCCCATAGATTGGTTCGTTCACACTGCCGCCCTCCCTTTTGATCACCCGGAATTGATCTTGGCGCGAGAATTAGGCATTAAAACGACAAAGCGTGACGAGTTACTTGCACGCATAATCAGCGAGAAGCAGTTAAAACTTATCGCTGTCGCTGGTACGCATGGTAAAACAACGACCACAGGCATGCTTGTTTGGATCATGAAAGAGCTTGGAATCCCCGTTAGTTATTCCGTTGGCACAACACTCAGTTTTGGCCCAAGCGGCAAGTTTGATCCCAACAGTGAATATTTCATCTATGAGTGTGATGAGTTTGACCGCAATTTATTACACTTCTCGCCTTTCTTGTCACTTATCACCTCGCTAGACTATGACCACCCAGATACGTACAAAACAGAATCTGACTATATGGATGCTTTTCGTCAGTTCATCAACCAGTCGGATATGGCAATTATGTGGCAGCAAGACGGCACAAAAATTCAGGCAACGGTAGACGACGGATGGATATTACGCGCTGATGAAGTTATGGACTTAAAACTTCCAGGTGCGCACTATCGTCGTAATGGTACGCTTGTCATAAAATCCCTGGAATACCTAAGAATCAGTGACGTTAAATCGGTCACGGATATTTTGAATAGTTTCCCAGGAACTGATCGTAGGTTTGAACGCCTAGCCGACAATCTATACACTGACTACGGCCACCATCCGGCCGAGATCGCTGCCAACCTGCAGCTCGCCCGTGAGGTGTCTGACCATATTGTCCTCGTATATCAGCCTCATCAGAACGTACGCCAGCACGAAGTCAGAAATGACTACACAGACTGTTTTACGCTAGCCGACGAGATATACTGGGTTCCTACCTATCTTTCCCGCGAAGATCCTACCCTACCTATTCTGACACCTGAAGAGTTAACGCAAAATATCGCAAATAAAGATGCGGTTCATATTGCCGAACTTGACGACGAGTTATGGGATACAATCAATGCCGCCCGCAGGTCAGGCAAGCTAGTACTGGCGATGGGTGCCGGTAGCATTGATGGATGGCTACGGTCTAAGCTGACCGTTTAGCGGTTGTCGCCGCTTCCCCTTAGCACACCGCGTTCTTTACGGCTCGCGAGTTTTGCGATATTTTTTTCAGCAATTTCCTCAAGAGGAATATCAAAGTGGTCCGCGAGAACCGCTACGTACCACATGACATCACCTAATTCTTTTTTTAGATCTTCAACGTCGATTGCAGCCATAAAATCATCGTTATCTCGGACGACTTTTTTAACCTTTTCGGCGATCTCACCTGTTTCGCCAACAAGGCCTAAAACGAGGTGAAAAAATTCGTTCTTTTTGTCACGCGGGGCTGCGGTTCGAAGGGCTGCGGTTTGGTAGTCATTTAAATTCATACCTTTATTGTACCGACCAAACACGCAATTTACTATTTTCGCGGGGGAGATGCCTTGACGAAATGAATCGGTAGCCCTTCACCTACAAAGCGCTTTTCGTAGGTAGTCATTATTTTATAGGTATCATCCAGATCAGAATCATGCAAATCAAAACCGAGTTCTTCAAGTTGCCATCCCTGCCCAACTAACTGTTCTAAACTCCACTGAAACAGGTTGGTAGCGTCCGTTTTAAAATATAGTTTTCCGGCTGCCTCAAGAAGCTTCTCGTATATTTCTAAAAACCTTGGGTGAGTTAACCGGTGTTTCGAACTTCGATCTTTCGGAAATGGGTCAGGAAAGGTAATCCATACGGCATCTAATGTATCCGCAGGGAAAAAGTCTTGCAGTAAATCGGCACGACCGCGCAAAAAACGTACGTTAGATAGATTTTCCTCGTTGGCTAGCTTTGCTCCTGTTTGCAACCGGTCGGCTTTGACATCGCACGCGACAATTTGCTTATATGGCATGTCTCTCGCTAGCGCAACACCAAAAAGTCCAGTCCCTGCACCTATTTCAAGGATATTAGCCTGGGGTTCGTCTTGCCACTGCTCGGCTTCAAAGCAAAGTGACGAATTAGCAAATAGCGCAAATCTATACTTTTTGCGCTTTCTTGTAATAATAAACTCATCGGGATCTACGTTCCCGCTCACCGAAGGCGCTCCATAGTAGATCCTGCAAACGTATAAAGGCGCGATGGCGTATCGTCAGTCACCGTACCGCCATCTACATAAAAATCCACGCTATCGCCAAAGTACCCTTTGGCTTCGTCAATATTCATAGCGGGCGGAAGCCCTTCGGGATTAGCACTTGGTGCAACGAGAGGGCCTGTTTTATCAATAAGATCACGAAGTCTTTCATCATCAGGCAACCTATACGCCACCGAGCTTTTACCTCGAGTTATCCAATCAGGCGCACGATGGGACGGCAGAATGATACTGTTTTTGCCAGGCCAAAGACCGACAAGGCGGTCGCTGATGGACGCATCTATACCATCAAATAGTTGGTCTAGGCGACTGATCATTACGATTGGCGACTTATCATAGGTACGGTGTTTCACCGCAAAAACTCGCTCAACGGCCACGTCATTATTCGCCACAGCCACCAATCCATACAGCGTGTCCGTTCTTACAACGCCAATACCGCCCTTCTTTAGAAGAAGGACAATGTTTTCGTCGAAACTATCAGAATACACAGGCATTGCACATGATATACTACCACATATGGATATGGTTCAAAAATGGATTGCTGATAATGGCGTTGATGCACTTATTATCATCCTTGTTACAACTCTATTCTATATAGCGGGTAACTTTTTAGTAGGACGCGTTGTCAGACGTGCCGTACGCGTTCAAGGACGAGGTCGTGAATGGCATCGAAAAGACATTGAAAAGCGAGAAAAGACGCTTGTTGGCCCTTTTATGGTCATTTGGCGTGTCGTTATTATCACGATTGCCGCATTTGTTTTTATCAAAGCACTTCTGCCATCAACCGACCTGGCACCGTTATTTGCCAGTGCGGGAATTATTGGCGTCGCGCTTGGATTTGGGGCGCAATCACTCGTTAAAGATTTTTTGTCGGGGATTTTTATTATTTCCGAAAATCAATACCGCGTCGGTGATATTATCGACATCGAAGGAGCTAGCGGTACGGTAGAGCGCATCGGCAGCCGTTCGACCGTGCTTCGTGACGCGGATGGAAACGTGCATTATTTTCCTAATGGTATGGTCCAACATGTCATCAACAAAACAATGGGATACAGTATGGCCAGGTTTTCTATTACCGTTGCCCCATCGGCTGACCTTGAACATGTTATCGAACTGATTAACCTAGCAGGTGAAAAACTAGCCAGTGAGGAAAAATGGCAGCCAAAAATCATCGAGGCTCCATCATTTGTATCCGTTGGAGAGTTCACCTCAACTACTGTCAGCTTGCTTATCTCTGGTAAAACACAGCCGTCGGATCAATGGTCCGTTGCCGCTGAGATGCGTCGTCGCTTACTCGAGACATTCGAGAAAAAGGGTATTGAACTTGGCACTACCCTTCCCGCAGCACCACCTAGAAAATAATTACTGGTTCTCGGCTGTAGGCGTGTCAATTGATAGCGCTTGGTCGTTCATAACATCGCCACTAAATCCATCAACGGCCGTTACTTGTTTTACTTGTTTATCGTATAACGTTCGGAATTGATTAAGAGCTGATTGATCAAGCGTTCCTGTTGAAGGAAAGCTATTGAAGTCATTTGACTGCGAAGCTTGTTCGCGCACGGACTGAAAACCAGGCCGGCTCAGATCGAGTTGGGCCGTGCCACTGCTGTTATATAACGCCAGAGATATGCCAACCAAAAATAAAGCGATAATAATCGTAAAACCAATCAGCAACATGAATCGATGCTGCTGCCAACGGCTAAGAGTCGCGCCTTCGGCTACAAGTTGTTCTTCGCTCACTCTGTAACCCCCTTTGGTATAGTCTTAGCCAAAGCTTCGAATTCCTCTTTGTATCTTTGAATAATATCTTTGAGATTTACGGTATTTTCATGCACTACGAGGCGCTTTGCCCGTGCATCATTTACATTATCGTAAAATGCGACTGGCTGGTTGGTACAGTTAATCTTTAGCGCCTGAGACATTGCTTCCTCATACGACTTATAGTTAGCTCTAAATGCCATCAGTTCACGCTCGTAACCCGCTGCTGCGGAACTTAGCTTCGTAACGTCAAAACGATTAAGCGTGGCGCGGCTATTAAACGGCGTCATCAATTTCGTAGAGATCGATTCGTATAGTTGTCCCCTGTTAACACGCAGGAGCGCATCGCTCGTATGTAACTGGCTAAGTGTCGACTGTGCTTCAATACAGTTGCTTCGAATGCGTGCGATGTGTTCTTCTGTCATAAGTCCGTCACTTTGTGCGTATACTGCCGAATGCAAAAACAGCACACCAGATAAAGTGACGATTCCGACTGAAATAAAGATGAGGGAACGTTTCATGCTTCTCTATTATCACCCTTCGGGGTCTATTTGGTCAAATGGAACTCATTATTACTTTTTTCAATCAACCCATCCCTTGCTAGGCTAGCGAGAGCCGGCTCGAATCTAGGGTCTTTTTTGAACTTCTCACTCAAGATGTTGGCATCCTGTGCATCAGTCGCGAGCAAACGAATGATCTGTCCACGCATTTCACGGGCACTCCCTTCTAGAGGTGTTTGTTTTTTATAATGTTTACTTCTGGTAATCACGCTTGGATGATTCTTCTTTAGCCACGTACCATAATCCATCACCGCCCAGTAGAACTCGCGCGGATTAGTCGTATCTACCGTTTTCTTTACAAGCTTCGCCAACTCAACATCGCTTATTTTAGCCTCGTCATTAAAGAAATGGTGAAAATAAACAGTGCGGACATTTGTCTCAATAAAAACAACTGGCTTATTAAACGCGTAGGCCATGATCGCGCCAGCGGTGCTTTGCCCTACACCCGGCAAGGCAAGAATATCTTCATATGCTTCAGGGAAAATACCTTCGTGTTCCGTCACTATCTTTTTCGCCGCTTCGTGCAAAAACTTAGCACGACGGTTATATCCAAGGCCGTTCCAAAGGCGAAGCACATCACCTAACGATGCACTGGCAAGTGTTTTTTCATCGGGAAATCGTTCAATAAACGCATTGAATTTAGGAATAACGCGGTCCACTTGTGTTTGCTGCAACATAAGTTCACTGACCAACACATAAAATGGTCGTGTGTCCTGACGCCATGGCATATCACGGTAAAGCTTGTGGCTTTTTTGTTTAACTAATTCCTGAAAATCTGCTTCATTCACCTCTTCATTATACCTAACCGGAGTATAATAAGAGTATGACAACATTTGTTTTAGGAGGAGGATGTTTCTGGTGCGTCGACGCGGTGTTCCGACGTCTAAAAGGGGTGACCAAAGTCGAAAGTGGCTACGCGGGCGGTCATACGGACTCACCAAATTATTACCAAGTTGCGTCAGGACAAACGGGACACGCCGAAGTTGTAAGTGTTACCTTTGATGAATCTGTAATTCCACCTGAAACGATCCTTAATATTTTCTTTTCCATTCACGATCCAACCACGCTCAATAGACAAGGTGCCGATGTCGGGACACAGTATCGTTCAATTATGCTTTATCAAGATAATGAACAAAAACAACTGTTTGAAAACGCCATCGAAAAGGCAAAAAGTATCTGGACAGGCACTATCGTTACCGAAATCAAACCACTAGAAAAGTTCTTCGTAGCCGAAGACGAGCACCAAGATTTTTTCAGTAAACAACCCGACGCAGGCTATTGCCAAATAATCATTGCACCGAAAGTTATTAAAGCCCGTGCCACATACACTAAATGGTTCAAGGAGGATGAATAAATGAAAATCACAAAATACGAACATGCTTGTTTTACGGTAGAAAAAGACGGCCAGATACTCGTTGTTGATCCAGGGGCATTTACAACGGATTTTATTGCACCCGAAAACGTTGTCGCCGTTGTTATTACCCATGAGCATCAAGATCATTTTGACCACGAACAACTTGCCGCGATTGTCGACAAAAACCCTGATGCGGTGATTATTGGCCATGAATCAGTCACCTCTAAAATCGAAGCATTTGAAACAAAGACCGTTCAGGCAGGCGATAAAATTACCGTAGGCGAATTTGATCTAGAATTCTTTGGGGGCGACCATGCGCTTATTCACGACAGCATACCAAGAGCCGCGAACCTGGGCGTCATGATCAACGAACTGCTTTATTTCCCCGGGGATTCGTTTACGTTACCTAATAAACCCGTTGACACTCTTGCGATTCCAGCAACAGCCCCGTGGATGAAGATTGGTGAAGCGATGGATTTTTTGGTTGCCGTAAATCCTAGATTGGCCTTCCCTACGCATGATGCTATTTTGTCAGATGCAGGAAAAGGCTTGTCCGACAGCTTACTCGGCAGCATTGCATCCGCTAGCGGCACTGAGTATAAACGCCTAGAGACTCCGCTTGAAATCTGACCATTCCGCCCTGGTTCAACAAGCTGCTGATTACCTCGCCAAGCATGACCCTGTTTTGGCGTCCGTTATTAAAGCGCATCCATTGCCAACATTCGTGCCACACACCAATTACTATCAAGAACTTGTCGAAAGCATCATTAGCCAGCAGCTAAGCGTAAAAGCCGCGAGCGCGATCGAGAAGCGATTTATTGGCTTATTTGAAGATCAATTCCCTTCGCCTGAACAAATTTTATCACGCAGCATTGAGGAATTCCGCTCTGTTGGCCTATCAAGGCCCAAAGCCGCCTATGTCCAAGATTTGGCGCGCAATGTTTTAGACGGCACGGTTAAATTTGATACGCTAGACCAACTTTCGAATGATGAAATTATTGCTGAACTGACAAAAGTTAAAGGCATCGGCGAGTGGACCGTTCATATGTTTTTAATGTTCTGTATGGGCCGGCTAGATGTTTTGCCAATAGGTGATTTAGGAATCAGAAACGGGGTTCAAAAACTATATAGTTTCGATCATGCACTCCTTCCTCAAGAAGTTACCTTGTTAGCAGAGGCAAACAAATGGACGCCATATCAGTCGGTGGCTAGCTGGTACGTTTGGCAATCACTTGATAATGCACCGAAACTTGAGGCAACATAAAACCGCTCTGTAACGAGCGGTTTTACTATAAGGTATTAAACTTTAACGAAGATTCTTTTCGGCGTCTTTTTGAATTTGGCTCGACGTACGTTTTGCTTCTTCGGCAACACGTGCGGCACGAACTTTGGCTTCGTCGCCTAATTTGCCGGCTTCGGTTGCAACAACCGCTGCGGATCCACGAGCGCTTTTGGCGAAACCTTTGGCTTCGTCACCAACTTCGTGAGCACTTTTCTTTAGTGAGTCGCCAGCATTTGCCGCGACATCCTTTAGCTTGTCAGCTTTTTCAGCTGCTTGCCTTTTAGCTTCAAGAGCTTTGTTCTTGATATCTTTTCTAGTTTCTTCACCGCTTTTTGGTGCAAGTAAAATTCCTGCGACAAATCCAACGGCTGCTGCTCCGATAACGTGTAATGCTTTACCCATAATTCTATTCTCCTTTTTGTAAATTATTTACGAAATAGTTTGCTGACGTAACCCATAACTTTGACCGGTGACAACCATTCGGTCGCCGATGCAAGGTTATCCATTACGGCATTAACATTGTTAATAAGACGCTGAACTTTAACAAGTACAACTGTCATTGCGACGAGCATGGCTATAATAACTAAGGACAGTAAAATAACTGCGATAGTTAGTAGCGTGACTACGACGTTCATATCCATCGAGGTTTCTCCTTTCGCTGCTTACATGACTATACTTCTATTATATAGAGTTTGACGCCAAGTAGCAGTGATTTTCTTACACCAAGGGGTGTGATGGTTTGTAGTTTAGTGTTTGTGTTGATTATTCCAACATTTATTACTATAGCACTATTTTGACATAAGCGCAATAGTCATATGGAACGCTTTAGTCATTTAGCTCTATTTTTAGAGAAAGATCTTTTAGCTGCGCCTGATCAACTTCGCTAGGCGAAGACATCATGACATCAATACCGGAGCCGTTCTTTGGAAAAGCGACAACTTCCCGGATGTTGTCTTCACCGGTAAGCACCATGAACATACGGTCAATACCGAACGCGCAGCCAGCGTGTGGCGGAGCGCCGTATTTGAATGCGTTAATCATTGCGCCGAAACGTGAATCGACATATGACCGGTCGTAGCCAAGCGATCCGAAAGCTTCGTACATGACGTCTGGGTTGTGGTTACGAACCGCACCAGAAGAAATTTCGTAGCCGTTCATGACCATATCGTACTGGTCGGCAACAATATCTAATTTGTCATCAGATTGTAGTGCTTCGACACCGCCTTTTGGCATAGAAAACGGGTTGTGGCCAAAATCGATCTTTTTCGCTTTGTCATCCCATTCGTAAAATGGAAAATCTACGATCCAAGCGAGGGCAATCTTGTTTGGGTCTTTCAGTTCGAAGTGATCGGCAAATTCAGAACGAAGCCGTCCAAGCACTTTGTTCACGACTTCCCTCTTATCAACACCAAAGAATACGGCGTCTCCGTCTTTGGCTTGCAGCCGCTCTTTAATAGCAGTCAGTTCTTCGCCAGACAAGAATTTGGCAATTGGTGATTTTGCCTCGCCGTTTTCGTACATAATGTAGGCAAGTCCGCCTGCACCTTCGCTTTTTGCAATGTCCGTAAATTTATCAATTTGCGAACGGCTAAGGCTTGCTCCGCCTTCGACGCGGATCGCTTTGACAACGCCCTTGTTCTTAAGCGTGTTTGCGAAAACGCTAAAGCCCGTATCGGTTAGTGCATCAGATAAATCAGTCAGTTCCATACCAAAACGTAGGTCGGGTTTGTCAGAACCAAAACGATCCATTGCTTCAAGGTAAGGAATCCGTGGTACTTCATCAGTTACGAGTGTTTTACCCGCAAAACCAGTGACGAGTTGTTTGATAAGCGGTTCAACCGTTTGACGAACGACTTCACCGTCTTCGACAAATGACATCTCAAGGTCAAGTTGGTAAAAATCACCATACAAACGGTCAGCACGCGGGTCTTCGTCGCGAAAGCACGTCGCGATTTGGTAGTAACGTGATATGCCGCCTACCATGAGCAGTTGCTTGAACTGCTGTGGGGCTTGTGGCAATGCGTAGAACTTGCCAGGGTGAACGCGTGAAGGCACTAGGAAATCGCGAGCGCCTTCTGGGCTAGAGTTGGCTAGAATCGGTGTGGTTACCTCGGTAAATTCATTAGATTCCATATAATCGCGTAGCAATTTGTAATAAGCAGCTCGTTTTTTTAGCATCTCTTGCATCTTTGACCTACGAAGATCAAGATAACGATATTTCAGACGGTGTTCTTCGTTTGCCTGAGGTGCGTCTTCACGGACAGGAATCGGCAAGGGTTCGGATTTGTTAAGAAGCCGGATGTTTTCGGTAACAACTTCAATATCCCCCATTGGGATATTAGGATTTTTGAGTGTTTCGTCACGCTCTTTTACGATACCAGTGATTGAAATAACGTATTCATCGCGGACTTGCTCTGCAAGTTTAAAAGCTTCGGCGTTTTCAGGTTGAATTACCAGCTGAATAATACCGGTGTGGTCGCGTAGATCAATAAAAATCAGTCCACCATGGTCGCGGCGTGTGTGCACCCAACCGCTGACGGTCACTGTTTGGCTCATCTGCGCAGGTAGGTCGCGTACTAATGTTCGTGTCATATAAATTCCTTGTTACGTAGTAATGGTAGAGGCTGGTGAGGGTCAATGGCTAAAAGCACGCCGAGCTTTTAGCCGACCCGTTGATTATTGTCTGTATCAACTCGCCATGTCATATTGGTGTTATTTTACCACTTTATAGGAGTTTACACTACTGTAGACGTGTTAGTGATTGTTTTATACGTCTTCGCGTTTCTCAGGATGATTATTACCACGCGGGTTATGCGCAGCAACCGCGCGGAGATCATCGTGAGCATCGAATTCATCGACTATCTTGTGGCCAATCAATGCCTCAATCACATCTTCCAGGCTTAACAGTCCGACTGTTTCACGAAATTCATTAACAACGACAAACAAATGATGGCGCGTACGAAGGAACGCAGTAAGGGCGTGCTTAAGCGTTTGGTCCTCACGAACGTAAAATACCCTAGGTTCCATAGCTTTACCAGCTGTTGTTGAACGCTTCGTATCAAGGGTTAAGAGATCTTGGATATGAAGCATACCGACGACATGATCAATATCGCCGTCAACCACAGGAAAGCGACTATGTCCTGTTTTATGAAGGTCATCTAGGACGAGTGGACCAAGTAGTTCTTTGTGGCTAATACTGTCAATAACGCCCCGGGGAGTCATGATTTCTTTTACGGTACGATCACCAAACGTCAGACTATGCGTAATAAGCAGCTTTTCGTCGCTTGAAAGAAGCGTGCCTGATGTCTCAACAAGATGATGGAGCTCCTCACGGGAACTTAGCCGTACATTTGTAGTCGTTTCGGGTGCTACGCTTCGCATGAATCGGAGTATGCCTGCAAATTTTTCAACAAAGCGTAGAATCTGCTGTTCATGTTTTTCGTAAAGTTTTTGAGATTGGCGCTGCCACAAACCAATCCGCGCAATCCGACCGTATTCTAAAGCAACAATAACTGACAGAATAATACCTAGCAGCCATCCGAACGTTACCACCGAAAGAACAACAAAAAGTACGAGGAGTAATGCCGATAGAACTCTTTGCAAGGAAAAGACATCCGTTAGCAGTGCTTCACGCTTCATCGCAATTGCCGCCATATTATCCCCAATCGATTTGCGGCGTTCTAGTTCGAATTTGCTTATTTGGCTGACACGCGGAACGACGCCCGACACAAATATCAACAGACCAAGGACAGCAATTTCAAGAAACAGGAATATAAGCATCATATCTTTCTTATTGTACCCTATGCAGCCTTGCCCAGCGTCTTCTTTTTAGCTACACTTAATATAGTAATATAAGGAGTCTTGAAGTTGAGTAAAAGAACTTGGATAATTTTTGCTGCTGTATGTATTGTCATACTAGGCGGCCTAATTTACCTCTCAGGTAAGAACAAAATTGATGTCAGTGGCGTTGACGCGAACAAGGTCCAAACTGCAAATGATCAATCAGGTCAGATTGCCGATCATGTTTTCGGTAAGGCAGATAGTAAAGTCGTACTAATTGAATATGGTGATTTTCAATGCCCGGGGTGTGGCGCAGCATATCCAACGGTAAAAGCACTATCAGAGAAGTACAAAGGTCAAATGGCTTTTGTTTTCCGTAACTTCCCTCTAACGACTATCCATCCAAATGCGCGAGCTGCCGCAGCAGTCGCTGAAGCCGCAGGGTTGCAAGGCAAATATTGGGAAATGCACGACAAGATTTACGAAACACAGTCTGACTGGCAGAACCTTCAAGGTAACCAACGAACAGACTTCTTCGCGAGCTATGCGAGTGGCTTCGGACTTAACATTGATACATTCAAAGCTGATCTAGCTGGAACAAGCATTAATCAAAAAATTAGCTACGACCAAGCTATCGGTAAAAAAATAAACGTCAACTCAACCCCTACCCTTTACCTGAACGGTAAAGCGGTTGAACAAGATGTTTGGAACGATCAGACTAAATTTGATGCAGCTATCGTGACTGAGCTTAAAGCAAACGGCATTACGCTTCCCGAAGCTAATTAGCATACTTTTAGAAAACGAAAAACACCCCGGTGCCTTGGGGTGTTTTCTTTTTTGGGGATGAAACCTCGGGGTGAAGTTTCATCAGTTGAACGTTACCGTTCTAATGTTCGATATACAGTTGCCATACGGCAGGCACCACATCCACTGCAATCTTTTTGCGTCTAGTAGACACAAATTCGATAGCTATTGGCATGTGTTATTTGTACTCCTTGTACTATGTACAGCCCTGCGCACTTCGACCTTTAAAATCTAATTTTTCGTGTTTTGGCGCCGGGCACATCACTTATAGTACCAATCGTGTGTTGGTACGTCAAGACACGCATGAAATTCATCATGCTCTTGTTTATATATTAGAATATACGAAGCCGCTTGGCAAGCCAATAAACGACAAAAATTAGCATAAACGTAAATAATACAATAACACCGTATAGCCACGGTTCATCCTGGAACGGAAGATCAACGTTCATGCCATACATTCCATAAAAAACGTTAGGGAGAGCGATTAATAACGTCAGCATCGTTAGTGTCTTCATGCGCTGGTTCAAGACATTGTTAGCAATAGTACTATAGGCATTGCGAATGCTCACAATACTTTGGTTATGACTTTCAATCGCCACAAGAAGCTGACGAATATAGAGCAAAATATCTTCGATTGCTTCCGCATCATCACTATCCTGTAGTATTTCTTCCAGACGCTGCGCAACTACCAGCATGCTGCTAAGATTCATGTGATATTCGTTAAGGTTATCTTCGACAGTAACAAACTTAATAAAATCTTCGTTAGTGACTTCGTGATTACGAAGGCGCTTCCCCGTGTCCTTGATATGGCGCGCTGTATGCTGCATCAACTGCTCGTACTCGTTAATAACCATTGCAAACGTTCCAAGTAGCAAGCCGGTCGTGTCTGACGTGTGAGCAATCATACTAGGTGTCGCGAGTCCCTGATCGTCAGCAAGTGACGTTGAAAGATTCGCAAGTACTGAATCTTTGAGTACCATCAAAACGGGTGTCGTGTAAATGCGACCATGCTTCCCGTGTTGAACAGTACGGACAAATACATATAGCGCATCGTCACGCATTTCAATGCGTGGTAGTTCGTTCTCATCAAGCACATCACGAAGGATATTCAGATCCATATGATAATGATCAGCAAGCGTCTCTAAGTCGACCTCGCTTACGCGGTCGCCATGAATCCACACATTATCATTTGGCGGCGTAGTGACCTTCTGAAAGTCCTCAACACCGCTCCTCCGAACATAATACCTAAGCATACATAAGCAGTATAAGGTAAAAAGAAAGAGCCGTCTAGGCGGCTCTTCTCTATTGATTAGATGGTCGGTTTATTCAACCACACCTGGCGCGTCATCACCGCCATCACGAAGAGGTTTTTCGCGAATCATCGTTGCACCGATTGTCGCAAGTAGCATGAGTCCTGCGGACACATAAAAGATAGGACGAAGGCTATCACTAAATGCGTTTACCACCTTCTCTTTATAATCATCCTGCTTTGTTTCAAAATCTTTTTTGGCAGCGGCTTGCACTGGAGCAGGTAATTTTTCAATTCCCTTTGCAAATCCATCATTAATCTTTTGCTCGGTGTCATGCGTGTTCAAGTTAAGCGCCGTGTCAGCATCAACGGTTTGCAGTAGCTGTGATGATGCTGGGCTTTGCTTGAGCGTCTGAATGTATGCGTCTTGGTTTAAGTCGCCCAGATGCACAACAATACCAGCTGTCAGCATACTTCCAAGAATAGCGACACCCATGGTTGAGCCTAATGACCGGAAAAGCTGGTTTGATGCCGTTGCCGCACCAAGATCACGCTGAGTGAATTCATTCTGAACAGCAAGGTTAAGGATTGGCATACCCGATCCAAGGCCCGCACCAACGAATACCATCAGGATCGCCTCGATCCAGTAAGGACTGTCTGGCGTAAGAAACGACAGTGAAAATACACCAACAGTTGCCATAGTGAAACCAATAACAAGAGGTAGTTTATACTTGCCAGTCTTTGTTACTAACTGACCAGTAAGAGCTGCCGTTCCTGATAGAGCCAAAATCATTGGAAGTAGCATCAGGCCAGAGGTTGTCGCATCCGCGCCAAATACCTGTTGGTTAAACTGTGTTAGGTACAAGATTGCACCTAGGAAAGCAGCTCCAAACATCAGAGCAACAATCATCACCGTTGTAAATGTTCGGTTCTTAAAGAAGCTCAGTGGGATAATAGGTTCGCTTGCACGGCGTTCCGCCCATACAAAGCCAGCTGTCATAAGCGCTGCAAGAAGGAAGAGAGACAACTTAATAGCACCGACGGTAATGTCAGAATGGGCGATCAACTCGGCAAAAATCTTTTCCGTGTTATCAACCGCTAGAACAATACTCGATAGCGCAGCGGTTAAAAATCCGGCACCAGCGTAGTCAAGTTTAGGCTTGTGATCGTGTTTGATCTGTGGCGTATACCTAGCAATGATCAAGAAACTGATAATACCAATTGGTACGTTAATCCAGAATGTCCAACGCCAATCGGTTACAAAACCAGCAATAGTGTGCGGGTCAGCTAAAAATCCTCCGAGTAGCGGGCCGACTACCGATGCTAACCCAAAGACAGCGCCAAGTAGTCCTTGCCACTTTCCGCGCTCACGAGGGTTAAATAAGTCACCAATAATCGTAAAGGCATTCGCCATTAAGATACCACCACCGATACCCTGAAGAGCCCGATACGCAATCAGTTGCTCAATATTCTGCGAACTTCCAGATAGAAGTGATGCAAGCGTGAATAACGCTACACCGACCATCAGGACTTGACGTCGTCCAAAGATGTCGGACAGCTTACCTGCAAGAGGCACGGTTACCGTACTGGTTAATAGATATGCCGTAACAACCCAACCTAGGCTGCTAAAGCTATTGAATTCTTCGACAATTTTACCAAGTGCCGTCGAAATGATTGTTTGGTCCAACGCGACTAAAAATAGTCCCGACATGACCGCGATCATGACAAGAACTTTTTGCCGCATGGGAATATGATGAAGCATAATGCATCACTCCTTATATATTATTTATTGTTTTCTAGGGCTGAACGTAATCCGTCAACTTGTTTGCCAAGATGCTCTACCATTACTTGTGCCTGGTCTTCTGTTATGAATACCACAGCGTCTTTACCATGTACACGGAGTACGACAAGCTTGTCGCCTGTTTTGATGGATAAAGATTCACGCACCTCAACAGGAATAACAACTTGGCCTTTTGGACCAACCGTAGCGGTTCCAACTAAACTAAATTTCTTTCCATGTTCCATAGTTATACATGTTATACAAGTATAACTTATATGTCAAGTTTTTCTCTATAAAAAAGAAGCTGCGATGAAGCAGCTCCTTTCGAAAACGATGACCAAATATCAACTACTGGTTGCCGACAAGGTAGTTTACGATAATAACGATTGTGTTATTATCTCCTACGATATCTCCAATGTTTATGTTGATGTCGCCGCCGTAGCCGGTGTTGTTACCACTCTGGCCAGGTGTAGCGTTTGCAACGTTCGCAGTACCAACTAGTACGCTAACTGCCGCAACCATCAAACCCATAACGAGTTTGGTGGACATTGTCCTCTTTTGTGATAACGACTGGGTCGATGTTTTGCTCATATATTTGTGCTTCCCCTTTCCCCTTACGTTTATGTCACAGTTACTAATGCTATCAGCGTCATGTACGATGGTCAAACGCCGACCCCTGTTGCGTTGTGCATATTACTTTTTAACTCGGGCTTCTCTCTGTAAGTCGATTATAAGATTGATCATACCAAAAACAAGTAACACGAAACTATACGCTGCGAAGTTTTGTGCAACCAGCCAATTCGCCAGAACAATCGAAACAGGCACCATCCCAAGCGTTACAATAGCCAGCGTAAACGTCAGACGAGCCGGTATACGCTTGATTAAGGCAACGACAGCATAACCAGCAATAACAATGTAGCCAACCCACTGGAACTGCGCTAAAAAGCCGAGTAGTGCCATGGCGCACAGGAATGCCACGAACGGTCCATTCCGCCGAAGGAACGATTGGCGTTTTTCAGGTATGACCGCAGTTTGCTCCATTAGCGCTTTATCTCATATAGCTTAAGATCCGCATTCTCTTTCACTACCGTGAGATCATCCAGCTTATTAAGATAGCCATAATCAATCTTATCTTTTTCTTTTGAAAGCAGAATATAGCGAATATGAAGTGAACGAAGTGTGTTCGTGAGGGTATCCGTGTCATTTAACGCTTCGGTAATTTGGCGTTTTTCTTCGTCCGGTATCGTAGGAGACACGTTTTTAAACTCTGGATCATCGCTAATGATAACTGGCGTTTCGAAATACTTTTCGGCCGGATTAGCAATAATTCGGCCGGCAAAATCAAATGTCGCGTACTGATGCCACGGCAGGAATAGCGTTCGGTCGTTAGCAGCAACGCTTTTTAATTCCTGATTCATTTCCGACCAACCAGTTGGATATGCACGCGGGGTTAGCTGGCCCGAAAAGCCCCATAGCATCGTTGGCGTAATTGCTAAGGGCAAAAATAGGCAGACTGCTATGGCAACTTGGCTACCTAGATCGGCAAATCGTTTTGACGCCCACTCAATAATGTAACCTACCCCGAACACGCCTAGGATGCTATACCCAATAACAATCAAGTTAACGAATTTTTGAGGTTCACGATACCCAGCGATGAACGGTATAGAACGGCTAAGTATCTCGACAAGCGGCGTAGCCGCAAGGATAATGCCGAGGATTATACAGCCGACGGCAATACTCACCAGCATGCGGTTTTTGCGCCACGCCTTAATCACGCCGATGATAATAACCGCCCATAGCGCAAGGAAGAGAAGCCCCCATATAGGAATCATTGACTGAGGGAGCGAATATAGCCCCCGGTCCTCTACCCAAAAACCTTGCAGGCGTATAACTTGGCTAATCGCACCGACTACATTTCCGCCAGTCGTCTCAAAGGCCTTGAAATGTGATTCGTCAAAATGGGTAACCGCCTGGCCTGTATTGTTTTGCCCAAGGATTGTTGGAATTATCCAAAAACTCGACAAGACAGTGGCAAATACCGCACTGGCAGCTGTCCATCCAAGAAATTTCTTTACGTGCGTACCGTCTCGCCAATATCGCAGAATAGAAGCAACGATGACTATTAATAACGCGATGATGAGCAACATACCCGCGTGATGCAAAGAAACCGTCGTAATCACGAATGCCAAAAGAGCCGTCACTATCGCTTGCCTTCTGGAAGGAAGTGCTAGAAGCCGGATGAAAGCTTGAATAAAAAAGGGAAGAAGCGCATAGCCTAAAAGCACCATCCACTGCCCTGCCATAAAACGCGAATACGTGAACGGATTAATCATATAGAACAGTCCTCCGAAATATAGCGCCGTCTGCCAGACCTCCGGGGATATTCCCTCTTTGACTTTTATGGATCTGAGCAGCCGATGCATTCCAACGCCCGACAACATTAGAATTAAGAATAGGATAATCTTTTCGATTACATCGCCTGGCAAAATAAAATGCATCAGCCATAGCAACGCTTCAAGCGGATATGTATTTGTCAGCTCGGCCGGCCACACGAAATGAGGCGTAAAAACCAGATCTAGCGTTAATATATACCCAGGTAAAAGTAGTGGCAGCAGGATGATGAGTGAAAGCGTACTATACTCAAACCAGATTGATCTTTTTTCGTCACGACACCACTTCCATACGTTTATGAATATGTTTTTCATTTGCTTTGCTCCATACGAACATCGTAAATTAATTCTTTATCAGTTGGGGTAATCTGAAGATTTGCAAAGGTAACCTGGTCGAACGTGCTTGGTATATCATGCACCGGAACTAATGTAATCGAGTCGACAATGACCGCATTTTGATCCACGTTCTTTAGATCTATTATATGCGTTCCTTTTTCTAATTTCACGTCCTCATAGAAATAGGAAAAGTCTACGTAGTCACCCGTTTTATCTTGATCATCTTTAATTTTTGCTAAGTCTAAAGCGGTACCTCCCATGGATGCCTGAACCACTTTGCCCTTTGACGCTGCGTGAAGAAGAAGCCGGTAACTTCCAGTTTCGGGAACTTTTAACTTAATCCCCAGGGTGACATTACCCTTTGTTAAGCCGACAAATGATGGCCGTTGCAGGTTCATAAGGCTTGGGACATTTTCGTGAAGGTAGTTATAGTCATCATCCTTAGCGTAAAGCGTGCTAAGTGACAACGTATTATTCGTAAAGTTAGAACTAGCCACATATTCCGAGTTGAATGGAAGGGAAATTGGATTTGGTATGAAAGTCCTATCGGTTGCTTTTGTCATATATAAATCATAGAAACTACGCTCCACACTGTCAGTCATTACTTTCTTGCGAGCATCACTTTGTAAAAATTTAGCTATCTGAAGAGGGAAGAACGTCGTATCGTTCGGCTTATCTTCACGGTTTAAATATTCTAGAGTGTTTTGCCACTGCATATCGATCAGTGTAGACGTGCCCGTGTCGCGGCTTTGCTTTAAGCTATATAACGAATAATCTTTGCCGCTATACGTTTTCTCGTATTTACTCGAGGCAAGTAAGCTCTTCTGAATCTTCCCTTCGATTCCAGGTAGATACGATATTCCTTTTTCTCGTTGGACGGCCTGGACAGGCACAACGATATCGGTGATTCCTAAATTGTTTGCCAAAATATCTTGCCACCATTTCTCGTTATAAGCGATGGCACGGTAGGCTAAATAAGAAACAAGTTTATTTTCGGTGTTCGCCCCTGCCCCATAATAGAAAGTCGGCTGATTCAAATAGTAGATAAGATACTTATCTAAAAAGCTGTAACGCTTGCCGTCTTGTTTTATCTCGCGGCCGCTTTCAAGCGTTGGCAGAATGAACAGACGGTTATTATTTTCACTAGCAAGTTTTTGCTTAATATTCTTTAGATCATCAGGGATGCGATACGGGCTGACGAACGTCGCCAAATCACCAGAAGTTAAGGCCGTACGATAATCATTGCTGGCAATAATCGGAAACAAGGCAATCAAAATAACGAAAGTGGTTGCGACAATTGGACGAAATCGACGCATAAACGTTAGCCGCAACCAATATAGGGCGACCATGAATAACAAGCCGGCAGCGTAGAAATAAATAAACTGGAATCGGTGCGGAAAACGAAGAATATTAATAAAGGTGCTCATTAAACTAGCGATGGTCGATCCTACTACTCCGCCGGTATTCGAAAAGAAGATTGCAATATCACCGAATACTTTATGGAATGAGTATGGACCATTTTCGCTGTAGCCAAGCGTCATCCACATTGCGAATAACATGACGATAAAAATCGTAACAAGGAAAACACGAACGACAATATGCGTCGTTTTCCAACGCTTGAATAGGAATAATCCGCCGATTAAAAACATCACGATCGTACTTCCGAATCTAGGAATTGGAGCAAGATAATTGCCGTAACGAATAAGGTCGAGGTGACCTGCCGTATCTAATGAAAAAATAAATGGCAAACTAAGCGACGCATAATAAATCATCCAGTAATTAACTGGGATTTGTGTTGATACACCGGCAATACTCGAGGATGATGTTAGGTAAATATAGATGACGTACGGCACTAAACTAAGCAAAACAAGTAACGTAAAATACAATAAACTCCGCCGGAAATATTTAAAAAAGAATCGTCTATTCATAACAAGCGTCAGCAAAGAATGGACAAACATGATAATCGCCGTGACGACATAAAAAATAACATGATAGTGAATTGCAGGATTAAATAGAGTGAGCGCCGAAACCGCCAGAACGTTCTTTTTCGTAATGCGAAGTTTAAAAAAGAGCTGCTCACACATAAGCGATAGCGACAATGCAAACATACTAAACCCAATAATCAGCACGTAAAAATGCGCCATCTTGGCATACAAAAGGATCGTGTGTATGACAATCGCCGCTAAAAGCGCCGACATTATGCCAAACAATGATCTTTTGTAGATGTATCTCCCTATCCGATGAAACGCATAGAATAAAATAAAGGCCGACAGTGTATTTAATAGGATAATCGCAAATGGCAACACCATATTTTGACGCATCCATGCGGTCCAAAAAGAATAGCTGACGCGGACCTCTTCGGACGAAGTTAGCGCAGATGTTCCCTCACCCCAAAACTGCGAACCAAAATCAAAAAATGGCACTAGTTCTTCACGTACGATTGATGCGTCGCCCTTTAACACGGATGGGATTGCCGCGATGACATCGCGAAATATAAACATGTGCATCAGTAAAAGTCCGATAGCAACAAATACATACACCCAACGTGGATGTTCTCGCAGCCATAAAAAGCGAGGATGCTTTTGCATCGTCTTTTTTTCAGGACTTGGCTCGGGAATCTTCGGAGGAGGCGAAGCCGCTGACGACGCTTTTGTTACTGGACCTAAAGGGCGTTTACGCCGGTTTACAAACTGAGTGTCCGTATGTCCTCCTCAGCTTCGGCATATGTTTGGTTGGCAATCACGGCAAGTTGCTTTTTAATCGGACTTTTGGCAATTAAGGCATCGTTACATAAAGTGTCCAGGTCTTTTAATTGTAGATCTTCAAGTCTGATCGCATATTCGTATCGTACCTCCTTAATAAATCTCCAGCATTTCGTATCATATGCTATGGCTACAAACGGTACTTGGTTAACCGTTGAAAGTAAAAGTGAGTGAAACCGCATGCCGATGAACAAATCACACTGCTGAAGATACGAACTTGCCTGTTCAATTGGAACTTCATCAAGTAACGTGTAATTTTTATAATCTTTTAATATGCCGGCAAATGTTTCCTCGGTAAATAAAAGATCGTTACGCGGATTAAATCGATGTTGAAAAGGCACGAATACAATGTAGTCGCCTTGGTCTAATCGTTTGGTAACAAATTGCTGCATGGCTTTTATATAGTGGTCACGATCAACCCAGTCAGGAATGTCGGATAGTACGTTAATACCAATGACATTCCTCCATTTTGTACGATCAATACTGAGCGTCGCCTTTTCCCATGGCTTTTCCCAAATATGATTCAGGAATAACCCGTCAGTCGATTTTTTGATTTTATCTGGAGCAATATGAAGTTTTTCTTTGGCAAAATCATACGATTCCTGGTCACGAAAAATTGTTAGAGTCGACGCACCAAGTGCAAGCTTTGAAATAAAACGTCCCGTCCAGGTTTTGAGCGCACCAATGCCAATATTCAAATGGTAGAGCTTTGTCCCTAAAAGTTTTGCAAGGACGTTAAAACCCATCATACGAATGATGACACTGTATTTTGAACGGCCAGTTGACGAATATAGTTCCTTATACAAGGTCCCGCCACCATACACGATACAGTCGACCTTTTTAATAATTTTTATATATTCAATAATCGACGTATTGTAGGTGTCAACAATGTGTAGATCGGGATATGCCTTTTTTACAGGCGCTGGAATAAACTCAGTCGTGTTGGCATTAACGTAAATATTCTTGAATCCCCTATCTCGCAGAAGTTCAAGATAATTCCACATAAGCAAGTCATCGCCAAGATTACTTTGTCCATAACTACCCAGTAGTAATACGCTCTTCGGTTTCATAAGATTCCTTTAGTTGGTTAATACTGCCATACACAAGTGCGGTCTGTTCTGCAACGCGACTCCATGATCGTTCCTTTTTTAGTGCTCCGGAGAGTTCTTGGTATTCGTCGGTATGGGCAAAGAAATAACCAAGCTTTTGAGCTAGCGCCTCAGCGTTACGCTCGAAAAGTAACTCTGGAAATGGTCGAAATATATCCTCAAATGCCGTGCTGACTAAAAAGGGTTTTTCATATCCAATCGCAAATGACATCGGACCAGAGCTAGCGATCGCTGTCGTATACGGGAAGAGCGAGACGTCACTGGCGCTGTAGTAAGCCGTAATGTCGGATTCTTTAATAAACCCTTCCCAGGCATACTGGTTTGACGGGATAAGATCCGCTGCTTTTTTTTGCAAACGACTATATTCTAATAAATATTCTTTATCCTCGTGAAGCTTTGGGTGCTTTCCCGCGCCAATAATAAGATAGGCATTGGGATTCAATCTAGCATAAAGCGAAAAACCTTCGACAAGTAAATCAAGCCCTTTATATCCTGTTGCGTAGCCCATATATAAAGCGACATTCGTTTCGGGTTGCAAGCGAAGTTTTCGTTTCGCTTCACTCTTATCCGTAACGTTTAACATTTCAATACCGTGTGGAATTACGACAACTTTTTTACTGCTAATACCGTAACTGTGCATGACGATATCTTTAAAGAATGACTCGTGCACAATGATTCGTTTTGACCACACCATGAGTGGTTTGTAGATAATATAGAAAGCTAACTTTACTACCCAGACTGGTAGCTTTGAGTTATTTTCCTTAACGAATTTTTGATCAATCCTTTTAGGATCTACGACGCCGTGCAAAGTAATCACTGTTTTTTTGCGCCATAAAAACACAAGCCATTGCAGCAGATATGCGGTAGAAATTCCACCAAAAAGTGCAAGCTCTTGCTGAATGTGAATAACATCTGGATCAATTCGTTTGAGCTCTTTGTGGATTTTAAAGAAGAAACTGGGTTTTCGCTCAAAGACGCGGTGAACAGAAACCTTATCCTCGTCATAGATTTCATCTTCTTGATCGGTAATGTTACATATAACCGTCTGTTCATCTACAGGTAAATGCGTAATAAGGTTTTTGCTATACGATGCGACGCCGCTGCCGCTTACGTGCTTGCTTTTTTTGGGTGGGTAAAGCGTAATATGCGCTATTCTCACGAATCGTCTCCGTTTCTTTCACGCTTAATAATATAGAGTGGGCGGTTAATAACCTCTTCATGAATTCGGGCGATATACATCGCAACAAAACCTAGGCATATTAAAACGACGCCTACTAGAAACAACAGCATAATCGCTAAAAGCGCCGTACCTGTAATGTCGAGTTTCATTGGATCACCCAGAATGAACTTTTCAATAACCGTAAATACTCCTAAAGCCATTGAGAGAATAAGGATAAACCATCCAAGCCAACTCGCTAGTTTAAGCGGCATCATACTGTGGGCAGTAAAACTATTCATCGCGAGTCCGAATAGTTTTCGGTAGCTATAGGTAGCCTCACCGTGCAGTCTTGGCGGTGCTTCAAAATAGACATAGCGGCGGTCAAATCCAGTCCAGTCGATCAGTCCGCGAGTAATACGATTACGCTCGGTGAACGTTTTAAACGTATCAATCACTTTTCGATTAATTAAACGAAAATCGCTTGCATGAGGAGTAATTTTCGTCGACGAAACGCTGCCGAGTAATTTGTAGAAGGTACTGGATGAAAACTTCTTAAACCAGCTTTCGTCGTTACCATATTGTTTAACGCCTACGACAATATCAGCCCCATGTTCCCACTTATCTAAAAACTCAGGAAGAAGTTCTGGGGGATGCTGTAGATCTGCATCCATAATGATCGCGGCATCACCTTTGGCCGTATGAATACCTGCCGTAACGGCAATTTCTTTGCCAAAATTTCTGGCTAGTTCGACAATTTTGGCATTTTTGTCACGCTTCGTAACACGGCGTAGATTCTTAACGGAATCATCGCTGCTGCCATCATCGACAAATATAAGTTCAAACTTTTGCGGTAGTTTTTTGATAATAGATTTCACCGTCTCGTATAGCGGAGCCACATTTGAGGCCTCGTTATAAATCGGGATAACGATTGAGATCATTTTACTCTCCATCTTTAACTCCTCGCCTTAAACTTGTTAACACATACACTAAAATAAGGCCCAGCGTAAAGGCACTTCCCCAGAACATACTATTTACAATTTCGAATAAATTAGCGTGCCAGATAAGCATTAAACTTACTGTCACGACAATTCCTATTATACCAATAACCGCGACCATTTTCCGACGAAGCGATAAATAATACATCGTAATTAAGTTAATAACAGAGACGATTAGAATAGTTGCCGCTAAAAGCGGAAGAAGCCCCGCATATACGTCGTACGAAGAACCCATCAAAAGCTGAATTAACAGATGTGGAATAGCGACACAAATGACTGTTACGCTACCGCCAACAAGCAGCGTCAGGCCTAAAGATTTCATTAAAAGCTGACGATTTTTTCGTGAGGCTTGTTCGATTTTTACAAGCGGCATAAGTACCTGTGCAATTGGGGTGACAAGGAAAAAAACGATGCGCGCGACGGTCGCAATTCCGGCGTATAAACCAGCCGTATGAGCGTCAAAGTAATATTTTACAACGATTACGTCAATACTCATTAAAAGCGTCACGGAAAATAAACCGACAAACACCGTGCTTGCGTATTTCAGTTCGGGGAGAATCGTCTTGATATCGGGGCGCGTTTTATAGTTCGTGTCATCGGGCCTGGAAAATCCAATTCTAGCCGCCCACCTGGCTGCATACAGGAATGCAATAAACTGAGCGACGACAATACCGCCGACCGCCCCAGTCACCCCCAACCCGAGAACGACAAACCCAGCAGAAAATATAATCTTAACGCCTGCTCCAATTAACTGTGAGATCGATGCGATCCCAAAGCGTTTTTGCCCGCGTGCATACGCGCTACGAAATGTTAATGGAATACTGACTAAAATCGCTAGCGCTAACGCGACAAATGGCGTCATTGACGTAAAGTGAAGTTGCTGACGTAAGAATTCCCCGCCCAAAATACTAAGAAGCAAAATTCCCGCAGCAATATACGATGCTAGTTTCTCTAATTCAAAAATAACCCGGTGCGCTTTCGCTTTATCACTATAATTTGCCGTGATATTAACCGTGATCATACTAAGCACATTTAGAAAGATCGTGAACTGTAAAAAGAGAGAGACGAGTACCTGCACTTCACCAAAAGCCGAAGGCTCCATCAAACGGCCAAGAATAGGATAGTATGCGTAATTTAAGACACCGACCGCAACTGATCCAAAGAAGAATATCGCGTTGTGCTTGAGGAAGCTACTTTGTTTTATCTTGTCAATAAATCCCAAACTTATATGTCCTCCAGCCATCTATTTTCTCATACATTCAAGAAGCATGCTGGATTTTGCACATAGTCTAGGTCTAGTTAAAGCCTATACTAAGAGGTTCTGCGAGCTAGTTCAGATACCATTTAACGTCATCAAAGTACGCGCGAATTCCTGAATTAGCGGTACTAATAACCTGCAGGCTAGCCGAGGATACCGTAGCTGAACTTGGCGTGTAATTGAAACTAACCGTATTCACACCGGGAGTAGCAACTCCAGTTTTGTACTGTCCAGATACCCAACCACCTATGGAGTTGTATTCATCTATATAAAAGCCGACTTCGTTGTTTGTTCGAGCGGTGATATTTAGATACGAGCTAAGGCTGTAGGTTTTAGCTGGAGTAACCGCAACCTTTGGTGAGAACAGGTGTTTATTAGCGGCTATGGCGACTAGCGAAACAGAGTTAACGGGATTTGACGGACTACCGTGATTGCCAGAATCTGCTTTTATATTGAGCATGTCATCAGTCGTCCAACCTGCAGATAGTCCACTGTCAAATGCTCCGTTTGCCATAAGATTAGTTGGCTGCGGGGCAACTGTACCATCTAACGAAAACCATTGTGGGTTGTCAAAGTATGCAGTTATTCCTGAGTTACCAGTTGCGATAACCTGCAAGCTAGCTTTACCGACTGCTTGAGTACTTGGCTTGTAGGTGAAGTTCATATTTTCTACGAATGGACTGCGTTCTGCAACTTTATATTGTCCCGAGATCCAATTGCCATTTGCATCATATTCATCAATATAGAAAGCAAATTCACCGCTCGATACGGATACTAGATTGACAAAGTTCTTAAGCATGTAAGTCGTAGACGGGTTAACGGTAACTTTTGGCGAGAACAAGTGAGCATTCGTGGCTCCTGAAACAAACTTTATAGAGTTTGTTGGATCTGGGTAGCTACCGTTACCTGCATTGTTGACCGTGACCGCTGTCGGAGCATCGGTCGTCCAGCCACCGGAAATGCCACTATTGAATGAACTATTAGGTAATAGATTCGTGTCACTCGTCACAGACCCCTGGTTAACATTCGTCGATTTTAGAAGACCAGCGTCTTGTTTTGCTTTTACGTACGCTGCGATCTGGCCTAGTTGTGTCGTGCCATATTCGTAGTCGTCAGGATTTGTGCTAGGATTTATTTTAATATCATGAAACGTAAGGACAAGCCAGGTTTTATTTGCGATTGCCTGATCGATTTTAGCTTGCACCTGAGCGACAGTTACGCCCGCTTGAACCGGAAAGTTATTAAGTAGTAGATCATTGTATGGCCATGTATTATTGTTTATATCCGCAAAGCCCCGGTGAGTTGCATAATACTTAGCAATTTGAGCAAGCGTAGCATTATTATAGTCACCATACGGACTTGCAAAGTCGGTCACGTTAAGCCCATGCGATGTCAAGTCGGCCTTGCTTTGGGTTAATTCCTGTGCCACTTGAGCGGGCGTAAGCACGTTAGGCTGGCCGTCGCTTGCATCACTCGTGGCAAGATATGGGTGCGTAGCAGTATGTCCCCCAATTTCCCAGCCGTAAGAATTTTGCAGTGCCGTCACTTGCGCCCAGTCCATATATGTAGCGCTGGTATTCGCATGG
>DATHGB010000018.1 GCA_035317825.1 Candidatus Saccharimonadales bacterium
TACTTGTTCCATTGTTATGTAAATCAGTCTTTAACGCCCTATTTGTATCCGACACGAGTATACCGTCAAATAGCGTTTCGAGCTTTAGTCTCGGTATTGTCCAATTTCTAAATGTATCCATATTATCCGTAGCAATGACTACTTTTATACCTGCGTTTCTCAACTTCTGAATGATAGTTATGGAATCAGCATCTATATATTCCATATTCTCAGCACTATAGCGGAGCTCACTAACAAGATTATCATAAGGAATTCCTGTCGCATCTGATACGTAGTGAAGGATGTCAGGGTAACCTCTTAAACCGCGCATCCAATCTTTTACTAGATGTCTTCCTTTATCTTCAGTGAATAATACTTTCTGAATAAGATCGTACCTCGTCTTATCATCCGGGTTGTTTCTCCATCTGCTCCAAAAACGCGAGTTAGATAGTGTACCGTCCCAATCCACAAATAACACCTTATATTGCATAAGTGTAGTATAGCAAAAGAACTCATAATCGAGTTCTTTCCTGTATTGCGCATGCTTAGCGGCCTCTCGTGGATATACTTCGCAACTTTTAGCTATAGAACCGGCTTATTGTCTCTCTAAAACTAGGAGTGAATTTATCGGGTATTTCTTGCATTAAGGATTTTAGCTCGTCAAGTTCATACCATTTTATATCTTCAACCTCATCCTCCTCTAGGTCAAATTGCGTAGAGCCATCTATGATCCCCTCGTAGACATGGATTATTTGTCGTATTTTCTTGTCGCCTTCATCGTTTTTAAAAATAAAATCCCCAACAAGCTTCAGGCTAGCAGATATACCGATTTCTTCTCTAGTTTCCCTAAGGGCTGCCTCGACCCATGTTTCACCTTCATCGACATGTCCACTAGCGGCAACGGTCCACATCCCAGCAAAGGTGTCCTTTTTCATACTTCGTTTTTGAGACAAAAACCGCCCATTTTGATCTCGAAGTACCACACGGATATTACGAGTGTAATAGCCGTTTGCCCATGCTTCCTTACGGTCGCCCACACGGATTAATTGATCGTTTTCGTCTACAAGTGTAAGTCTTTCTGTCATCAATTAATAATAGCAAAAAAAGTCTCAAAGATAGAAACCTCCTTCATTGTGCTTACGACTGCTCAAAGCACACACCTAACTTTCGTTAAGGAGGTCTAGGTAGTCGAGACCAAGTAGCGCTACTTCGACATCTGTCATGCGGCCAGAACGTACAATTTTAAGAAAGTCGGGAAGATCAAGTAGTTTCACATTTAAGAACTCGCTATCATCGAGTTGCTGATTACTTACGCGTTTGCAATTTGTAGCGACAAAGCATGAACGCTCCATGGTGACGTAGGCGTCATCAAAGCACGTAGTGACAAGCTGAATGTCACCCGCATACCCTGTTTCTTCGCGAAGTTCTCGTGCCGTAGCTTGCTCGGGTGTTTCGCCTTCGTCAATGTACCCACCCGGTAGTTCGTTTAAGACAGTGTTTGGGCCAGGTCGAAATTGTTCTACTGTAATAACTTTGTTATCCTCGGTCAGTGCCAAAACACAAATGGACGGATTGGTAATTTTTATATAGAAATTTTTTGTCTTTCCGTCGGGCAATTCATAAATGCGCTCTTCCACTTGCATAAAGTTATCGAAGACTATCTTTGATTTCAGTAGTTTCCAGTCAATCATATCGGCTTTAAAGAATTTCAAAAAAGACTTTTATTTCTTTCGCATCGTCCCGATGATTAATAGTGTGGATGCTACAAAGAACAGTCCTAGTGCAATAAACATAGCCATTGGGATCTCACCCAATGGGCAAAATGACAATCCGCCACTGTAGTTACAAGTGCTTGCAATGATAATCTTTGATCCGAAATATGCGAGTATCGGACTTGAGATTAGTACGGCAAGAGCCGATATTGTTAACTTCTTCTGTTTTGTCAATTTAGTCATGATTTAATCATATCAAACAAAAATAAAACCCTCTGAATTAACAGAGGTAAAAAGCTTACGGCAGCCCCTAGCGGACGTACTTCGAACTTTCAAGACAGAAGACCGAGATGGCGACTTAAAGAACTAAACCGTACTTTTCTGACATCACTTTCAGGAACAAGTCGTAGTTACTATAAAATTCAGCATGAATACCATACTGGAGCGCACCATCAATGTTGCTCTGGTCGTCATCCCAAAATAAGACCTCGTCCTTGCTGACGTGCAAATCTTCTACAACGCGGGCAAAGAATTCAACTGCCGGCTTCTTCAATCCGAGATGGGCCGATGAGTAAACCTTTTCGAATACACTCTTGAAGCCCATGTGGTCAAGCATATATTGAGTCCGGTACTTCTCCTGATTAGTCGCAAGCACCACCCGGACGCCTGAATCACGCAGGCTTTTTACGTTCTCGATGAGTTCTTTGTTAAGTATATATTCTTCAGTAAACCAGTAGTCTAAGAGCTCATCTACTGTTCCTTTCCAGCCAAATGAAGCAGCATACGGAGCAATCGACTCTTTTAGATCAGCTTTGCCGACCAAGCATTCCTGAAATTTGGTTGTAAAAAATTCTTTCTCCTTATCACGATCAACGTCGTGATCACGTACGAGTCTCTCAGAGAAGGCTTTCCCGTGTATAAGTACGCCATCAGCATCGAGAATAATAGTAGAAATCATACGATTCAGTATACCAAACAAAAAAGACTTCCGGAGAAATCTTTATCTATTGTTCTTATGCTTGGCAGGAGTGGCAGGTCGTTAATCGAACTTTTAGTGACGACGACCCTCGCTGCGATGTCGATGAAATTAGAGCACTTATCGACGAGGATATTGAATAGCTAGGTCGTCATGTCTTTTTAGATCTAAGTATAATTAAGAAAAATTTACTACTTCTCAAATATATAATGACAGATATTTTACAAAACTTTTAAACAAAATCCTATGCAGTTCCAGGGTGAGATGCTTATTTATAAAGAAATAGCGCCTCCGGTGGAGGCGCAGGTGTGAATTTGAGACGTGCCCAGAGGAAGTTTTAGCGTACTAATTGTACAAACTCCCTCTGGGACTTACCGTTTCTCGAATTAAAGAACACCATTTATTATATTATCATAAATGTAGTAAAAAGCAATGTATGAATCAAGATACTCCACCAAGATGAAGTGCCCGTGCTCGACACGACTGGTGACTCGTCATCTAACTTTTAGTGAAGAAAAGGCCGAAGCTGTTCCTATGATTCATAGTAGAAGTAGTTTTCCATTTGCTCATAGAATTCATCCCAGGTTTTGGGATGTACCTTGCTAAACCTATATTTAGCCTCTTGTTCAATCTGTGTCATATCTAATTCCGATTGAATAATCGTAATGTTTTTGTCTATAGAGATCTTCTTTAACGGATTTTGTATATTCTCGGGCGAACAAACAATCAAACAAAACCATTCTGCAACAGGCATTTCTCGATCTAGGTCGTATAAGTCTAATGTAACCGCAGCCCACCATCGTGTGCCAGCCTTGCCGAATGTTTTTTTGAATCTTGGCTTTTCTTTACGTTCAATCCGTACACTTTGTAATTGAACATGCGGCACACCTTGTTTTGTCATACATAAATTTTAGCATAAAAAATAGACTTAACGAAAAGTCTATTTTATTGTGAAATAATATCGTGGCAGGAGTGGCAGTACGTTAATCGAACTTTTAGCAACGATGATCCCAGTTGTAACGTTGATGAAATTAGATCCTTTCTCGATACGATAGACATACCTAAAGATGAGGAATAGTTATGAAGAAGTATTCTCTTAAATATAATTGACTTTGAGCGTAACCTTGCGCTAGTCTAACTATCACCAAAGCGTGTCCCCCAGCCCTTTACATCCTCCTCGATGATTCTGTGAAAAAGTACTTCCGGAACCTTAAATTTTGTAGCAATCGGTAGCCAGCTAAGGTTTGTCAACTTGTCGGCAATAGGCCAGGAGATATCAATATCAGGATTGTCCTGAGGTATTTCAAATACGTCTCGAAGCTGCCGTGCGGTACCAGGAATAATAGGTTCTGACACTAATGCGTAGAGATGGATCAGGTTCATCGCGGTTCGGAGTGTCAACGCAGCAGCTTCAGGATCGTTCCTGACCTCCAGCCAAGGTGCCTTCTGCTCTAGGTAGGAGTTACCGGCGCTCCAGATCATGCGAAGAGACTGGGCTGCCTTGCGAAATTCAAGCCCATCCAGGTGGCCTTCATAATCTGCAACCAAGCGGGCGATCTCCTTGCCTAGACGTTCCTCCTGTTCTCCGGCAATGCCTCTCTCTGGGATGGTGTCGCCAAATTGGGCAAGAGAGAAAGATAATACTCGATTAACAAAGTTGCCGAGTGTTCCAGCTAGATCTTTATTAATGACAGAAGAGAGTAGTTCCCACGTAAAGGATGTATCTCCCGATTCGGGAGCGTTCGCTATTAGGAAATAGCGCCAATAATCTGCCGGTAGAACATCGAGTGCTACGTCGGTAAAAATCCCGCGCTTCTGCGAAGTCGAAAACTTACCGCCGTAGTAGTTAAGCCAGTTGAAAGCTTTGACATAATCAACCTTCTTCCAAGGTTCACGCGTCCCTAGTAATGTCGCTGGAAACATGACTGTGTGGAATGGTACATTATCCTTTGCCATAAACTCGGTGTAGTATACATTATCGGTTGCGTACCACCACGATTTCCAGTCACGCTCCAATGGAGCCAAATCCGACCACTCTTTCGTAGCTCCGATGTATTCAATCGGGGCATCAAACCAGACATAGAAAACCTTACCCTCGGCCGCAAGTTCTGGCCAAGTGTCGTTTGGCACAGGCACTCCCCATTCGAGGTCACGAGTAATTGCTCGATCATGGAGACCTTCCTTGAGCCACTTCTTCGCAATAGACGAGGCGAGCGTTGGCCATGTGGAGCTGCCCACATCGTTGAGCCACTGCTCGACGTCACCTTGAAGCTTAGATTGAAGGAGGAACAGGTGTTTGGTCTCGCGAACCTCCAAGGTAGTACTGCCACTTATCGCAGATCGTGGATCAATCAGATCCGTGGGATCTAGGACGCGCGTACAGTTCTCACACTGATCACCCCGCGCCTTGTCATATCCGCAATTTGGGCATGTGCCAACGATGTAACGATCTGGCAAGAATCGCCCGTCAGCCACCGAGTAAACCTGTTTGACCGTCCTCTGTTCAATGAACCCATTATCATTAAGGCTACGAGCAATCCGCTGGGTAATCTCCGCATTTTGCGTTGATGAACTTCGTCCAAAATGATCGAAAGAGAGACCGAACTTTTCATAGATTGACCTTTGTATTTCGTGTTGTTGCTCGCAGTAAATCTCTACAGGAAGACCTGCCTCTTTTGCTCCAAGTTCGGCAGGCGTGCCATGTTCATCCGTTGCGCAGATGAACAGGACATCATTTCCACGCTGTCGGAGATACCGCGCATAGACATCCGCTGGTAACATCGAGCCAACCAGGTTACCTAGGTGCTTGACGCCGTTGACGTACGGCAGGGCACTTGTGATCAGGTGCCGAGTTGTACCGTTATCTTTAGGTTGTTGGTATGGCGTGGTCTCAACATATTCGGATATTACAGAATAGAAAACCTCAGGCTTATCCAACATCATAAAGTGACCACTCTCGGGAATGCAGGACGATTGAACGCCTTTGAACTGATCAAGAAGATAGTCTTTGCTTTCTTCATCACCATAAATATATAACTTATTTGGCAATGTATTAAAAATGTCCATGAGCTTACCGCTATCTGACCACTCTACAAGTGACTTAGAACTTCGATATACTGCGATTCGACTCGAATTTTCATACCATTTTGCCCACGCAGCAAAGTCTTTTCGGCCTGAATCCACCAACCCTTTTAGAAACGCATCAAAACCATTCTCTATAAATGCAGCCTCTCCTTGTTCAGCCGTCTGACGGCTTACTATACCAGAATCTTGGGATACTAAATTTCCTTCGACATTAATAAAATCAACAAGATTATCTAGTTGCTGTGCGACCAAGAGGCCAATAGTCCCACCCATGCTGTGAGCTACGAGCACGACTTTATTAGGCGATAGTTGTTTAATGAGCCCAACAGTAATGGCCGCCTGGTCTTCCAGTGAATACGAAAAATCATCAGGCTTATCCGACTCGCCAAATCCTAGAAAATCAAAGGTTAAGATTGAGAATTTCTTTAAAGATTCGCTACTAAAGGCTGCATCAAACGACTCTTTGGCGCAACCAAGCCCATGTAGGAATACGATCGTCGTTTCGGATTCGGGCTGGAATCGTATCTTGGTGGCTAGAGAGAATGAGTGATCATTAAGCGCCACTTTAATAACTTGTGAATTTACGGGCAGGTCTTTCATCTTAATTCATCTCCTAGGACAGTCGATCCAACGCTAAGGTTATGTCTAATTTTAGCACTATCGCTTCCATGGAAGCCATTATCCTGCCACTGAACAACAACCTCAAGGAAGCGATTGGATTGATAGCCCGAACTCCCAATAACAAGTGCCGTAGTGTCTTTTGGTACATCCGCTAGACGGCGATAGCAAGTTGCTAATTTACCATCTGCTAACGCGAGGGCTTTGCCTTCTGTAAAATCAATATCTTCCGGCCGTAGTGTCGTTTTGGCATTACCAAAGTTATCTATACACCAGACTTTGCCGTGAATATCGTGTTGTTCTTCTAGGACTTGTGTCTTTGATGGAACAGGTTTCTTTTGCGTGAGCCAGTAGGCGACGAGTGGTAGGAACTCTAAACTACGGAACTGTGTGTGATTAATTCGTTCAGCCTGATTTTGAGTGATCTCACCCCATTTAACAGCTGCCGCGGTGACCGTGGGCATATCGAGGAGTTCAACAGATTTAACAAGACCATATTCCTGTGCCAAACTTAGAGCCCGACCAGCGTAGGTACTGACTACTAGTACATTACCAATACGAAAGTAGCAAAATGGCGTGCCATTGTTCCATTTTTTCTTGACCTTGTCGCCACGAGGGGCAACATTGACCAGTATAATCGCTTCATTGTGGCTTGCTGATGCGGGTAAGTTTGTGAGAGCACCAAGTTGGTCAATAAGGTTACCCGCAGCCTCTACATCAGGAGCAACGGCTCTAACGCCGAGAAATGTTGGCTTCACGCCGAACAAGCTGGCAAACCGTAACTCCTGGCGAGCACGAGCGTTATCATCCGCACAATCCGTAATGATACTTCCTATTATTTGTGACATATTCTTTCTCCTTTGAAATTAAAAAACCTCCGCTGAAGGCGGAGGTAATGTCAATTGCTAATAATTATTTTATGACACGAAAAGTCCGCCTAGTGAGTAGGGCATCATGTCCATCATAGTGCGGGTGTTAGTTGTCATATAAGATGAGTATAACTTAGATGTTACTGAAATAGCAAATTTGTCAATGAGTGCTAGAATTAAAAAGTTTGGTTGACCTGTTACCCCTACCTAATAACCAAACTAAAAATACCTCATTTTACAGAGGTAATTTTGAAATTTGATGAATCAATAATTTCGTGGCAGGGGCGCGTGGAATCGAACCACGATCCTAGGTTTTGGAGACCCATATACTAACCGTTGTACTACGCCCCTAGACGTGTAACGTTATTCATTGTAACAGATACCAGAATAAAACTAAACTAGTAGACAATATCTACTGGCTTTTGTCTTTTTTGATACGGACTGCACGTTTAAAGCGGCGATCTGCTTCGGGATCAGCCCATCGCACGATTGGTTCGTGAATAATAATCCGCTCGCCGTATTTTTTGTCTTCCTCGATCGCTTTTAGCGAGTTAACGAAGTACTTTTCTACCAGCCACTCGCGGCCAGGTAGCATCTGCCCTTCGACGGTAATACGCCATAGGTCATCGTCCCATTTTTCTGTTATTTTAATACGAAGTGGTTTGGCTAACATCATTGGGCCTGTCGGCACGGTGTTAATAATCTTCCGAATCACTTTTTCACCAGCTTCACGGTCATGCACGAATAGATCAACTGCCATTGTCCGGACGCCGCGCGGGGTAACGTGAACGGCCATCATTTGTTGGTTATGTATCCATACGATCTCACCACTAAGGCTGCGCAGTTTGGTCGATCGAAGCGTAAAACGCTCAACGACACCTGTTACGTCGGCAAAAGGTTCTATTTTGATAAAATCACCAACGTTAAACCAACGTTCAATGATCATCGTTGCGCCAGCGGTAATGTCACGTAGCAGCATGCCAAGTGTCTGTCCGACAAACACGACAAAGAACGCACTAGCACCAAGAGCCGCCGCACTACTTGAAGAAGATGCAGGACTAAATACGCGCCATGCGATGTAGCCGACGACTGCTACGGTAACGGCACGCACAACTGCTATGGTAACGCTTAAGTACGTTTCGACTTGGCGCAGACGAATGGCACGATCATCATTCGATTCGTTATCTGAATGCGTGGCAACGATCTGCGCTACCTTGACGATGAGCTTTGCTAGATATTTACTTATCCAATACGCTGCGATAAGCGAGATAATTAAAATAAGCACCGAACGGAGTGCGTTTGGCTGAAAAAGGAACGCTTGGACTTCGTTCAAAAAATTGTTGATACTTTTTTCACTGAACACTCTCATCATTCTAACGTATTAACAGATAAAAAACGATCGGCTCTGGCTAGTTATGCACAGCAAAAATATAAATAAGGCCGCGTAGGTGTAAATATGGTTGTAAAACCATAAGCGTCGCCCTATAATAACAACTAATGAACCAATAAAAAGGAGCGTTCGGACGGAGTGTCCGTAAACAAGCGGTATGAACATACTTATGCTCGGATGGGAGCTCCCGCCTCACAATAGTGGTGGACTAGGAGTGGCATGTTACCACATGTCTAAGGCACTTGCTTTGCAGGGTGCGGAGATTGATTTTGTCGTGCCCTATTCTGCCCACCATCCAGAAACGGAATTCATGACGATTCATGCCGCGACAAGACTTGGTCCACTTGATCGCTACGGGCTAATGGGCGCGTATGACAGCAAGTACCTTCGTAAGATTGAACTAGACGAAGTGGATGGCGACGACCTAAAAGACATGCGCGGTGTCCAAAAACGCTACGTTCAATTTGTTGAACGCATGGTTAAGGATAAAAAGCCTGACGCAATTCATGCACACGATTGGTTAACGATGGAAGCTGGTATGCGCGCCAAGGAACTGACAGACGCACCATTGATTGTTCATGTTCATGCAACTGAGTTTGACCGTTCGGGTGAAAAATTCGGCAATCCGATTGTGCACGAGATTGAATACCAGGGATTAATGATGGCCGACCGGATCATTGCAGTGAGTAACATTACGAAAAGTATTATTATGCAAAAATACGGTATTCCAGAGGATAAAATCGAAGTCGTATATAACGCAATTGATGTCGCCAGTCTAGGTGATTACGATTATGACCGCCGAACGTACAAATACCTCGAAGCGCTAAAAAACGAAGGCTATACGGTCGTTACGACGGTAACGCGTTTTACGATCCAAAAAGGTCTGACGCATTTTATCCGCGCAGCCGCACGGGCGTCTGAGAAACACGATAAACTTGTCTTTTTATTAGCCGGTGACGGTGAACAGCGCGACGAACTAATGCGATTAAGCGCCGATTTGGGTATCGCCGACAGGGTATTCTTTACTGGCTTTGTTCGCGGTAAGCAATGGCGCGACGCTTACAATGTCGCGGATATTTTTGTCATGAGTTCGGTTAGCGAGCCATTCGGCTTAACGGCGCTAGAAGCAGCGCATCATGATGCGGCTGTAATCGTCACTCGTCAATCTGGTGTTGGCGAGATTCTTCATAGTATCTTTCGGTATGATTTTTGGGACACAGATGTTTTGGCTGACCAGATTGTTGGTATTGCGACCTCTCCTGCCCTTTCGCACGATCTGCGGACGAATATTAAACACGAGTATGCGCGGATTTCATGGAACGACGTTGCTGCACAGTGTATGAAGATGTATCACCGTGCGGTCGGAAAGGCAGTCGCATGAGCAAGCGAGGCATAACACTCTATCTTCACGTTCATCAGCCATGGCGTGTACGAAAATATAGTATTTTTGATACGGCAACTCACCATGATTACTTTGACGAACAAGATCAAAATACCGATCGCAATAACGAACGGGTTCTTCGCAAAGTTGCCGACAAATCTTACCGGCCGATGAATGCGCTGCTTGAAAAACTGCTCAAACAGTATCCAGAATTTAAAGTTTCACTAAGTATCACCGGTACATTTATTGAACAAGCTGAAAAATGGGCGCCAGACGTACTAGATAGCTTTAGACGCCTAGTTGATACTGGTCAGGTTGAAATCGTATCAGAAACGTATTATCACTCACTTGCCTTTTTTTACAGCCGCGAAGAATTTGAGCGTCAAGTCGAAATTCATCGTGATAAAATACGCGAATTATTCGGTGTCGAGACATCAGTGTTCCGTAATACTGAACTTGCATATAACGATGAACTAGCCCAGTGGGCAGATCGCTATGGGTTTAAGGGTATTTTAGCTGAAGGATGGGATCCAATATTAGAATGGCGAAGTCCAAACCATGTCTATAAGCCACACGGCACTGATAATATCAGCTTACTTTTGAAAAACTATCGCCTAAGCGATGACCTAGCATTTAGGTTTAGTAATAAAGCATGGGAACAGTGGCCACTAACAGCTGATACCTATAGCGAATGGGCAAACGCCTCAATTACGGATAGTCCACTGATCAATCTGTTTATGGACTACGAAACATTCGGTGAGCATCAATGGGCAGATACGGGTATTTTTGACTTCTTTGAAAGTTTCATCGGCAAATGGTTGCAAAATCCTGACCATACGTTTTACACGGTCAGTGAAGCAATCGATGCTAGCCCGGCCGAACATACGATCAGCATGCCACACACGGTGACCTGGGCAGACAGCGAGCGTGACCTTACTGCATGGTTAGGCAATAGTATGCAGCAAGAGGCCTTACGGCATTTGTATGCTCTCGAGGAAGACATTATCCGTAGCGGTGACGTGGCTCTTATTCATGATTGGCGAACGCTTCAGACCTCAGACCATGTTTACTATATGTGTACCAAATGGTTTACAGACGGTGACGTACATGCCTATTTCAGCCCGTACGAGTCACCATATGATGCGTTCCTTTACTTTATGAACGCGCTTCGTGATGTGCGTTATCGAATGATGGAGCATAATGGACATAGGGGGCTACATGGCTAGACCTATCGTTCTAAGTAATGGCGAACTGCATGTCGGAATTAATAAATTCGGTCTTGTTCATGATTTCTACTTTCCCTACGTAGGACTAGAAGATCATGCGGCCGGTAATTCGCTTCGGCATCGAGTAGGCGTTTGGATTGACGGGCAGATTAGCTGGCTAGACGATGGCTCGTGGACATTTAAATTCCATTACCCTAGCCGGGCTCTTATCGGACATACGATGGCAAAAAACGAACAAATGGGGATTTTATTAGAATTTGATGATGTTGTCGACGCACACATGAGTGCATTTATGCGTAATATTCATGTGATAAATTTACGTGATACGGCGCGTGAAATTAGACTATTTATGCACCAGGCATTTGTTATCGGCGATGCACGTAGCAATACGGATACCGCACAGTATTTGCCAGACAGTGATTCAATTTTGCATTACCGCGGCCGCCGTGCGTTTATTATCTCAGGACAAGCAGAGGACCAACCGTTTGACCAGCACACGATCGGGTTATTCGGTATCGAGGGTTACGAAGGTAGCTACCGTGATGCCGATGACGGTAATCTAAGTATGAGTAATGTAGAGCATGGCCGGGTTGATTCGGTGATTCGATTTAAATTAGAGATCGACGCTCTTAGCTCAAAACGCGTGCACTACTGGGTTGCTGCAGGTACCTCTACGCGTGAAGCATTATATATTCACAAGCAAGTCCGCGCAGATGGCGTTTTAAAACGACTGCATAGTACTGCCGAGTGGTGGCGTGAGTGGCTAAAGCCCGCCCTGTTGGTAGCTGAAAAAATCGCCCCTGAACAACAAGAAAACTTTATTCGTAGTACCATGATCGTTAAATCTCAGATTGACAAGCGTGGTGCGGTAATTGCTAGTACGGATACGACCATGCTTAACTATTCGCGCGACGCCTACGCGTATTGTTGGCCTCGTGACGGCGCGTACGTACTGTGGCCGCTAATTAGAATGGGTTACGAAGACGAAGCCCATCGCTTCTTTGAATTTTGCAGGCGCGGACTTCACCCAAGCGGCTTTTTGATGCACAAATATCGAGCAGATGGTGCTTTAGGAAGCAGCTGGCATCCATACGTGCATGACGGTGTTCAGGCTCCGCCAATTCAGGAAGACGAGACAGCACTCGTTTTGTTTGTGTTCGCGCAGTTTTATAACTTGCACCCGAGTTCACGACTATTACGCGAGTTTTACGAGCCAATGGTACTGCCAATGGCTGACTTTTTGGCGAGCTATATCGACGAAACAACGGGCTTACCGAAACCAAGCTATGACCTATGGGAAGAGTCGTTCCTCACTACGACATACACGACCTCTGTCGTTTATGCGGCGCTTCTTGCGGCTGCAGACCTTGCCGAGATCGCTGAGGATGGAGACAATGCTGTAAAATGGCGCTCAGCTGCGGATGATATTCTAACAGCTGCTCATAAACATCTATACAACCATAGCCGTCAGGCATTCTATAAGGGACTTATTGTCAAAAACGGACAGATTGAATACGACGATACATTTGACCTATCGAGCGTATTCGGCTCATTTATGTTCGGGTTATTCCCTGTCGGAAGCGAAGAACTCACCGCAAGCGTTGCGACACTTACCCGAACATTCGGTGTTGATGGTGGCGCAATCGGACTTCCCCGTTACGAAAATGATAATTATCGCCGCGTAAACCCTGGGGTAACGGGCAACTGGTGGGTTATTTCTTCACTATGGCTAGCGCAGTACTACATCGAAACAGGTGAAACAGACGCTGCGAATAGGATTTTAGGCTGGGTGCAGGACCACGCAAGTAGCACGGGCATGTTGGCTGAGCAATTAAGCCCAGTTGATGAAACCCCGATATCTGTCGAGCCGCTTACCTGGAGCCACGCTGAATACATGGCTACGCTTCTGGATACTATTACAGAGAAGAAAAAGCGGTGAAATCTGAAGATATAAAAAATAAGAGCAAACGAATGCTTAACCGGCTTGTTCCAGCAAGTGTTATTCAAGCACAGCTGCACCGACGAGTCATTACCCAGTTTGCCGAGAAAGTCGGCCTTGTTTATTTTGGGTACGTTGACCAACGGAGCGATGAGCATCGGTTGGTACGAGGACTGACACTTTCGGCCAATCACCGCGACAACCACTATTGCATCGGTACGTTCGAAGGCTATGATATTACTTTCGTAGAGCGTCGTGATACGATTCGTTTTCCAGGTAAATCAACGAAGATACACAACTGGATTATTATGACGTTTGATCTGCATACGACATTTGATCTTCCACATATATTTCTGGGACTTCATAGCCATAGCCCAACCTTTTATGCTCATTTATTTACAAAGTTTTCGCATCTGACCAAGATACCGCTAGAGGGTTACGGCTCACATGACAAAGTGTTTTCTGATCGATACGCTTTATACAGCGCTCCGGATCAAATGCAGAACGCGTCTCAGCTTTTTAACGAAACTTTGACAAAGCCAATTGGCGACCATTTTGGCAGTATGACATTCGAAATTGCAGATGGATGCTTGTACTTGTACGCTGAGGATCAACGAACGACGCAGGCGCTGTTAGAGAAGATGTTGAAGTACGGTATTTGGTTGGCGCAATCGGTGGATATGCGGTTGATGCCTAAGGTTAATAGTTAGTACGGGTTATTGTAATTAGAAATCTAAAACTCCTCGATATATATCGAGGAGTTTTAACGTAGAGTATAACGATTTAACCCTTGCGAGGTTTAATTTCGTTACGACCAAGGCTTTTCTTGGTTTCGGTGTATGTAGCGTGCTTACGAGCAATCGGGTCATACTTTTTAAGCACCACTTTATCAGTCGTGTTTTGTACATTCTTAGTGGTGTAGTAGGTTCGGTGTCCTGTTAGATCACTAACGAGGCCGACCAACTTGCGCTTTGTATTCTTCTTTGCCATTACTTACTCGCTTAAATTTGTTATTGCAATCCTATGTATTTTAGCATGATTTTGCCACAATTACTAGTGATAAAGCATAAAAATGGAGCCACGACTGGGATTTGAACCCAGGACCTCATCCTTACCATGGATGCGCTCTACCAACTGAGCTATCGCGGCATACCTCGGTCAATTGTAGCAAAAGTGACCTCTTATGCCAAGAGGTTATTGTATCGTGCCATTCTCTCGCAAATGCGCTAAATAGTCACCGATAATTTTTGGCGTATAGATTTTTTCAACCATTTGAACATTATTACGGATAGCTAGCGCGGTATCGTAAAGGCTGATCGGCACAGCGACTGTCTCGAGCACAGTGCCCAGATCATATTCAGGGTCAACTAGCTGGACGGTAATACCCGTGTGGTCAATCTTCCCTGCTCGTGCAAGTTCATACGCTTTTTGGTGCACAGCGTCACCCCATGCTCCACGAAGTTCTGGTATATCAACGCGCCCAGGATGGTTATTAGTCAACAGTCCTTTGTCAGCGTATTGTGTTTGTAGTGATCCCTGTACTCTTTTGCGAAAACCCAGTAGCAAACCCAATGTGGCCCGTGCGTCTTCGAGAACTTTACACATGGCATCAGAAGCCTCATTACTTATTGCCGTTTTATCAACTAACCCTTCGGGGTGTGTCTTGTTATTGATGAGGTGCGTTTTGGTATGTATACCCGGGTGTGCCCCATACTCAGCGTATTGTCTATTCATTCGTTCAACACGGGCAGTTATGTGGTTGAGCGGATCTTCTGGCGATGGAGGATTGTTATAAATGATATCGGTTACAACTGCATCCACAAACCCCGCCTGACTTGCATGAATGAATGCCTCGGCTGTTGTACCGCCATCGCCAGAAGTGATTACTACGAGTCGGGGTGTTTCAAATGACATAAAATCCTTTAGACCTATCAATCTATAGCTTACGTGCTTGATGCCCAATATCTGTTCGGTATTGCATTCCTTCAAAATGTATACCGTCTTCGCCAACAGCCGCATAGGCGGCTTGTGCGGCTTCGTCAACAGATGCTCCTTGGCCGGTTACATATAATACGCGGCCGCCAGAAACAACGACTTCCACACCATCTTGTTTGGTGCCGCCATGGTGGACGATAACGTTAGGATATGTTTTATCCAAACCGTGAATTACTGCACCTTTTTCGGGATTTTCCGGATAGCCTTTTGCCGCTAGGCAAATCGTGAGGGCCGCTTGTCCCGTGAACTTCGGGTCATCTAAATCAGGTGTATTACCAGCGGCAGTGTCACGAATCATTTTATACACATCAACGTCTATACCTGTGAGTGAACATAATATAACCTGTGTTTCGGGGTCGCCAAAACGAGCGTTATATTCGATCACAATAGGATCTCCATTACGCTCAGCAGCGAGCATGAGACCCATATAAAGAACACCTTGGTATGGAGTACCTTCTTTTGCCATACCGGCAATAGTTTGTGCGGCTATTTCGCGAATTTTCGAAAGACCCTGTTCATTAAACATCTTTTCGGGTACTGGGGTATATGCACCCATACCTCCTGTATTTGGTCCTGTGTCTCCCGTGCCTAAGCGTTTGTGATCTTGGGCGAAGAAAGGAATAATACTGTATTGATCGCCGTCACTGATGACAAAGACAGATACCTCCGGTCCGCTTAACCGCTCTTGAATGACTACCCCATCAGCACCTGCGCTCTCGAAGCTTTCACCTGACAGCATTGAAGCAAGTGTTGATTCTGCTTCAATGATTGTTGTAGGCAGCACGACCCCTTTTCCACCAGCCAAGCCATCGGCCTTTAGAACCATTGTCTCAGGTGCGCGATTTTTTATTGCGTCGTAAGCCTCATCTATAGTATGAACAGTCTGCGATTCGGGTTGAGGGATGGTGTACTTTCGCATAAAGTCGCTGGCAAACGATTTACTGCCTTCAAGTCTCGCGGCTGTTGCGTTCGGTCCAAATACTGGAATATTCTCTTGGCGCAGTTGATCGGCTAGACCGGCTACGAGAGGTGCTTCAGGACCAATGACAACTGTCAGGCCATCTTTAGCGGCTGTCGTAAATTTAATAATCTCGGCTGTGTCATTTGGGCCAAAAGGTAGATTTTCTGTCTTTTGTACAGAGGCGGTTCCTGGATTACCCGGAGCGCAGTAAATGAGCGTGACGTCGGGTGACTTGCTCATTTCAACCGCTAATGCATGTTCACGTCCACCGCTTCCAATAATTAACACTGATCCAGCCACTTGCAACCCTCCTAAACTTTTATTTAACTCTACAGCGGTTAGTTATGATTTGCAAGCTTATGGTTACATATCGACCACTCTATGTTATGACTTGAAAAACAGGCGCTCATCAGATAAAATAACTAAGTATCACACACGTACGCCGCTTTAGCTCAGTTGGTTAGAGCAGCTGTTTTGTAAACAGCAGGTCTTCGGTTCGAATCCGAAAAGCGGCTCCATGACAAGGCAATGATATTTCGTTGTTTTGTGATGGATATGCTGGGGTAGTGAAGCGGTCAAACACAACAGACTGTAAATCTGTCGGCTTATGCCTTCGCAGGTTCGAATCCTGCCCCCAGTACCAAAGTAAAATGCCACGCCGAAAGGTTGTGGCATTTTACTTTGGTACGATTCTCTTTCTCTGTTCCTTGCAAAGTATCATCTAATACGACAAAATAAGCCTAAACACTACTAAGGCGGGAGGTTGAGCGATGACCGATTCATCTGATAAGCAAGCATTTACTGAAAGCGAATATGGAGCGATCAGTACAATCGATGGTCGTGACGCACGTCTAGTGGATGAACTGCGCCCTTATATATCTGAGTTTGGATTTATGAAGAACCGTTGCCGCGTCGAAGCAGCATGGATTATAACACTCGCCGATATACTGCCGGATGTTCCGGCTTTACCCAAGAAATCAAGGGCGTTACTCGAAGATATCAAAAGTGGACACGCTTTTACCAATGAGGATATGGCGGCTATTAAGACGATCGAAGCAATAACACGCCATGATGTCAAAGCCGTTGAACTCATGCTGCGGGATCGATTTACAGAAATGGGTGCATTTGAAGATCATATTGAATTAACTCATTTTGGCCTTACATCAGAAGATGTTAACAATCTGGCTGAAGCTCTTGGCCTACGTGACATTCGTAATGATGTGTTTTTGCCTTCCATCATTTCAATATCGAATGATCTCGCCGATAAGGCAAAATCATGGGCCGGTATACCCATGCTAGGTCGTACCCACGGCCAGCCTGCAACACCTACGACCCTCGGAAAGGAGTTTGCGGTATTTGTTGATCGAATTACAAAAGCAACAGATCACTTTGCTCAGGTACGTATATATGGAAAACTTAACGGTGCTACGGGTGGCTATAATGCACTGAAGGTTGTGTACCCAGAAGTTAACTGGCCAGCTGTTTCAAGAGAATTTGTAACATCACTTGGACTAGAGTTCAACCGCATTACGACACAGGTTGAACCACACGATTGGATGGCCCGCTATTTGCACGCGTTGAGCGAAGCTAGCAATCCTATGGTCGATTTATCAAAAGATGCATGGCTATATATTTCGCAAGATTACCTTAGACAAACGAGTATTAAAGGTGAGGTAGGTTCTTCAACCATGCCTCATAAGGTTAACCCAATTGATTTTGAAAAGGCTGAAGCTAACTTTGATACTTTTGCAACTCTTGCCGATGGATTGGCACGCAAGCTCACACAATCTCGGCTGCAACGTGACCTCAGTGATTCGTCGTCGCGGCGCGCCATTGGCACAGCGCTTGGACACAACCTCATAGCCTTAAAATCGTTACAAAGAGGACTGTCGAAAATAAGTCCTAGTGAAGCAGCTATCGCAAATGATCTCGACAGCCACTGGGAAGTTCTGACTGAGCCAATACAGCAAATGCTTCGACGTTACAATATTAAAGGCGGGTACGATACCACGAAAAGCTTATCGCGTGGAAAGTTGTTCACAAAACAGCAATACAATGAACTAGTTGATTCGGTTGCGGATGTATTACCAGAAGAAGCTACTAAACGGCTTCGAAGCCTTACCCCGGCGACGTATGTTGGCTATGCCAAAGAAATAGCGCTTAATCAAGAATAGATAAGGGCTAATTAGTGGTATCTATTGCTGCTCGAATGTTCGCTTCAATCCGAGCAAGCGGATCGCCGCTTGCTGGAATGAATTTCTGGCCGGTCAAACGTTCGTATACGTAGACGTAACGGTTGGCGAGTTCTTCTAAAAGTTCGTCTGGTGGTTCTGGCGCTACTGTGTCTTTGTAGGGGTCAAAACGTGTTTTAAACCAAAGACGAACAAATTCTTTATCATAGTTATCGGGTTCTTGCCCTTTTTCGATTTGCTGCTGGTAATTATCGGCACGCCAGTAGCGTGAAGAATCCGGTGTGTGAATTTCATCGATAAGAACGATATTATTCTGTTCGTCTAGGCCGAACTCGTATTTGGTGTCAACCAGAATCAACCCATTGGCTTCGGCAGTTTTTTGTCCAAAAATAAATAATTTAAGGGCGATATCCTGAGCTTTTTCCCATGTATCGGCATCAATTAATCCCTCTGCTACGGCCTCTTTTGGAGTGAGCGGACGGTCATGCGTCTCAAATTTAGTCGTCGGTGTTAGGACGGGGCTTGGCAGCTTTTGATTTTTAGTAAGTCCCTCAGGTAATGTAAAATCGCCAAAATCGCGCTGTCCTTCACTGTAGGTGTGCCATAGTGACGTATTGGTTACCCCCGTAATATATCCTCGGACGATCATTTCTAGAGGTAACACTTTATATTTATTGCACCATGTCACATTAGGGTCAGGGAAGCTTTTTATGTGGTTTTGGACGATGTGTTTTGTCTGATCAAACCACCAACGGCTAATAGCCGTAAGAAGCTCGCCTTTATGCGGAACGAGTGCTAAGTTGCGGTCAAATGCCGAATAGCGATCGGTCGTTACTATTAATAATGTGTCCCCAAAATCATACACATCACGCACCTTGCCGTGATAAAGTGCTAACTGATTAGGGAACTGAAAATTCGTATCCTCTATCACGGTTTTATTCATACGTTAAGTATAAATGGGATACCGAAAAACACAAGTTTCATGTATGATTACCATATGAATGAACAGGAGACGATAGGCATCGTTGGTGGAGGCCAGCTAGGTCGTATGCTCACTCTTGCGGCACTGCCCCTTGGGTTTAAAGTCGTGGTGATAAACCCCACCTCCGGGAGCCCGGCGTCCCAGGTGGGCGCAGAAGAGATCATTGCTGATTTGTATGATTCCGCTGCCTTAAAATCGTTGGCTGAACTCTCTGATCATCTGACTATTGAAATCGAACATCTTGACGCTGATACACTCGATACACTTGTGGCCCAGGGTAGTCAGATTAACCCCGCGCCTAGGACTATTAAACTTATTCAAGATAAATTTCTTCAAAAGAAATTCCTAGAGCACGCCGGCATACCGGTTGCTTCGTTTGTTGAAATTAAAGACGAAAAATCAGCCCGTAAGGCGCTAAAAGATTTTGGCGGTAAGATGCTACTGAAAACTCGACACGGCGCCTATGATGGCAGAGGCAACATGCTGGTTGTAAAAACAACAGATATAGATGAAGCTTTCAAATTATTTGCGGGTCGACAACTGTATGCCGAAGCATATGTACCTTTTAAGAAAGAGCTGGCGGTGATGGTTGCACGAAATGCGAACGGTGATGCGGCAACCTATCCAATCGTTGAAACAATTCATGAGCGCAATATTTGTATTGAGGTGCTTGCGCCTGCACCAATACATGAGCAAACACGAAAAAAAGCAGAAAAAATTGCTTTAAAAGTAGCGAAACTGCTTGAGGGTGCTGGCACATTTGGCATTGAGATGTTTCTCACTGAAACGGACGAGGTGCTAGTTAATGAAATTGCGCCGCGTGTTCACAATTCTGGACACTACACGATGGAAGCTAATAGAACCTCACAGTTTGAACAGCATATTCGTGCAGTGACGGGACTGCCGCTTGGCGATACCTCTATGGTCGTCCCCGCTGCTGTAATGGTTAATATATTAGGCGACCGTGACGGCCCAACTATCGTAGAAGGGCTTGGTGATGCGTTACTGATTCCAGGCGTAAGCGTGCATCTTTATGGAAAGTCGCCCACAAAGGTGGATCGTAAAATGGGGCACATTACAGCCACTGGCGCAACAATGGAAGAAGCTAGAGAACGAGCGCGACGAGCAAGGCATCACTTAAACATATAGGAGCGAACATGGCACAGCCGGTAGTAGGAATAATTATGGGTTCAGACTCGGATCTCGACATTATGATCGAGGCAGCTAAAATTTTTGATGAATTCAAAGTTGCCTACGAAGTGAGAATTATTTCGGCGCACCGCACTCCAGATGCTATGGATGCCTATGCAGGAGGGGCCTTGAACCGCGGACTTAAAGTTATTATCGCTGGCGCCGGAGGGTCGGCACATCTAGCGGGAATGACAGCCTCGCATACTTCCCTCCCGGTGATTGCAGTGCCAGTTAAACGAGACCATCATGACCATGAAGCATTATGGTCAAATATTAAGATGCCGCCCGGAATACCCCTTGCGACTATGCCAGAAAACGGCGCCAAGAACGCTGCATTATTTGTTATTGAGATACTGTGTTTGCATGACGCGAATCTCGCAGTCGCCTATGATACATGGCGTACGAAGCAACACGAAAATGTGCTCTCTGCTGACAAGAAATTGAAGAAAATTGGCTGGAAGCAGTATCTGAAGGATCAAAAGTAGCATGTCAATAGAGGGTGCTGTAAAGACGCCAGAAACCTTTCACCGCGCAAGACTTATCGCGGAGGACTTTGATGATACGGCATTTCGTACATTTGAGAAATCGCCTAGCGGCGTGGGTGTAGCAGAAGCATACACACTAAGTATTGAAGATATGTTTGGATCTGAGGCGCTCAGTGCATTTTTGAGCGGAGGAGGTCTTCGCAACCGAGCACCCATCGAGGTCGTACAACAGTTAGCCCCGGACGCAAAAAACGAAGAGCTTAATCGACTTGTTCAGGAACTTACGGAAACCAAGCTCAATATATTAATGGGTGAAATAGGAACACGCTTTTTAGATGGTAGTTTGTGGCCGCGACCAACAGAAGGCTACCTGGATTTATGCGCAATGATAGAGGCCGCCCGTCAAGAAGGGCAATTAATTGATGATGCTATTATCTCATCTGGACATGAACCGTTCATTGAAAAAACGTTTAAAGTGTGGAGCATAGATATTCCGACACATGTCATTGCCACGGAGACGACTCAACGCATTGTTGTAGACCTAGAGGAAGCACCCGAGAACCTTATTAAGCCATCTCCTCTTCTGATGGGGGTAGCTCGTTCAATGTGGGCTCAAGGATACGGTGTGAAAATTCCCGCCCGTAATGGTTTATCGAATGACGAGAAAAGACGTATTGTCTATGTTGGAGATGATCTTGTGAAAGACGGGGGTCTAGCGGAAAATAGCGGCGTAGCTTTTGAATTAATTGACCCCGCTAATTCAGGTCAAACTTGGCAGAGAGTAGCAAGTCGGCTGCAGATCGGAAACTTTAACGCAAAAAATAGAGGCGAAGATGTCTAAAAACAATTGGCATGTTATTACCGGCGGTCCTTCAACTGGCAAGACAACGCTTTTGGCAGAGCTTGAAAAAATGGGATATCATACAATTCCGGAAGCTGCCCGTACCGTTATAGATGACGCGTTGGGCAGGGGGGCAACTGTCGAAGACCTGCGCAGAGATGAAAAATGGTTTCAGGAAGAAGTGACGCGATTAAAACAGAAAATAGAGCTGACTCATGATTCGTCTATCCTCACCTTTTTTGATCGTGGTATGCAGGATACGATTGCATTTTTGCGCTATTATAATTTTGATGTTGAAAAGTGGGTGCAAAAGCTTGCCGATACTTCACACTACCAAAACGTATTTTTGCTACAGGCACTGCCAACGTATGAAGAAGATTACGCACGCGTTGAGGACGAAGATTTTAGAAAAAATATTCAAGGCTTACTTCATGATGCCTACGCCGATTCAGGCATAAACCCCATTATCGTACATGCGGGAACTGTTAAGGACAGAGCGGAATTTATCTTGCATCACTTAAAACCAGAGGACACTATATGAAAAAACAACCACAGCAAACATACGCCGAAACAGGAGTTGACTATAGCGCGATGGATCCGATTAAGGTGCTCGCTCAACAAGCGGCCAGTAGAACAGCTCCGCAATTGAGTGCGTTTGATGCACACGAGATCAGTGAGAGCCGTGGCGAATCTGCGTATGTGTGGGAAGAACATGATGCATACCGTGCCTTGGTTGTTGAAGGTTTGGGGACAAAAAACCTAGTTGCAGATGCCATGCGAGCGTTCACAGGCAAGACATATTATGATTCGATTGCGCAAGATACAGTAGCAATGATTGTTAATGATCTGATTGTAGTAGGCGCACTTCCCCAGGTTGTTAATGCCTATTTTGCTATTGGGAATTCAGATTGGATGCGCGATGAAGTACGTGCAAGAGACCTCATTGACGGGTGGGCCGCTGCATGCGTAAAGAGCGGTGCCACCTGGGGTGGCGGTGAAACCCCAGCACTTAAGGGGATTATAAACCCTGACACGATTGACCTAGGCGGCTCGGCAGTTGGCATAATTAATCCCAAAGATAGATTGGTGCTTGGTGATAAATTAACTGCAGGTGATGTTATTGTCCTCGTTGAAAGCAGTGGCATTCATGCAAATGGAATTACGTTTGTACGGAGCCTTGCAGATAAAGACCCAGGTCTGTACACGACTTCCCTATCAGATGGAAGATTATTTGGTGAAGCCATCCTTACGCCTACGCATTTGTATGTCGCGCTGGTGCGCGACATACAAGAAGCTCATCTCGATGTTCATTACATGGTAAATATTACCGGGCATGGGTGGCGTAAGTTAATGCGAGCTACTCAAAAGTTTTCTTATGTTATAGATAAAGAGCTTGATGTACCACCTGAATTTTTGCTCATGCAGGAGTTGTCGGGGGCAAGTGACACAGAAATGTATGGTAATTTTAATATGGGTGCTGGATTTGCTATCTATTTGTCTCAGAATGATGCTAAAAAAGTAGTAGAAATTGCTGGCGGTTTAGGTCTCAAGGCTATCATTGCAGGCAAGGTTGAGGATGGACCAAGCCAGGTTACTGTCAAATCGAAAAATATTACATTTAGTGGCGATACGCTAGAGGTACGTGGATGAAAATATTTGCAGATGTCGCTGCTCTTTCTGATATTCGTAGGCGGAATCTACTGAAGCAATTGCAGGCACTCGATCATAGCATCACGGCCGTGGATGCTGAGTACATTCATTTTGTTGATGGAGGTGTTGCCCCGGAGAATACCGCTCGGCTGGAAAAGTTGCTTACTTATGGTTCGACCTACGCTGGACAAACGACTGGTGAATTATTTCTCGTTACGCCGCGACCCGGTACGGTTTCGCCTTGGTCGTCCAAAGCAACCGATATTGCCCAAAATGCCGGCCTCAAAAATATTGCTCGTATCGAACGCGGTACGGCCTATTATATTCAGGCAACAGGTAAGCTGCATCGTCAAAGTATCAGTGAAGTACTGCATGATCGTATGGTCGAAAGTGTGCTAGACTCGCTTAATAAAGCTGAGCGGCTGTTCGTCGCATCAAAGCCAAAACCGTTTACGACGATAGATACACTCACGGGTGGCAGAGACATGCTCATCAAGGCGAACAAGGAACTTGGTACAGCAATGGATGGCGGAGAGATTGACTATCTTGTCGATGCTTTTACGGAGATCGGCCGTAATCCAACTGATGTGGAAGTAATGACATTTGGCGCAGTGAATAGCGAGCATACCCGTCACAAAATTTTCAATGCTGACTGGGTTATTGATGGCGAAAAACAGCCGAAAGGCTTATTCAAAATGATCCGTAACACCTATGAACAGAAAAGTGATGACGTTCTGTCAGCTTATTCTGACAACGCGGCTGTTCTGAGAGGCCAAAAGGGTGGACGATTTTTCGCTGAGCCAAAAACAGGAAGGTACGCATACCATCAAGAGCCCATCCACTCTATTATTAAAGTGGAAACACACAATCACCCAACTGCTATTGCGCCGTTTCCCGGCGCGGCAACTGGTACTGGTGGTGAAATTCGCGACGAAGGCGCAACCGGACGTGGCGGTAAGCCAAAAATTGGTCTGGCTGGCTATAGCGTCTCGAACTTGAACATCCCAGGTAGTGTACGACCGTGGGAAAAACCATACGGCAAACCTGACCGAATCGTATCAGCGCTTGATATTATGATCAATGCGCCGCTTGGAGCAGTGAGTTTCGGCAATGAATTTGGCCGGCCGAATGTTGCCGGCTATTTCCGAACCTATGAGCAGAAATCTGAAGGCCAAGTGCGGGGCTATCATAAACCAATTATGATAGCCGGGGGCCTCGGCAATATTCGCGATGGGCATGTCCAGAAAAACACACTTCATGTTGGCAGTAAAGTAATTGTTCTGGGTGGTCCGGCTATGCTTATCGGACTCGGTGGTGGTGCGGCTTCAAGCATGCAGACTGGCTCCAGCAGTGCGGACCTTGATTTTGCATCAGTTCAACGCGGGAATGGCGAAATGGAACGCCGTTGCCAGGAAGTGATTGATGCATGCTGGGCGATGGGTGATGACAACCCGATCATCACCATTCATGACATTGGCGCGGGCGGTTACTCCAATGCCTTGAGCGAATTTGTTCATGATTCTGGCATGGGCGGCATATTTGAACTGCGCGACATTCCGAATGCCGATATAGGTATGACGCCGTTAGAAATCTGGTGTAACGAAGCCCAGGAGCGCTATGTGATTGGCCTCACCGATGAGAACCTGGCATTATTTACCGAAATTTGTGAGCGCGAGCGCTGTCCATTTGCCGTTGTTGGTGCTGCAACCGAAGACGAGCAGCTGATTGTTCACGATGAGCTATTTGATAATAATCCAATAGATATGCCGATGGCAGCGTTATTTGGCAAGCCGCCGAAAATGACGCGTGAAGTGACCCGCAGAAGCCTTCCGAAAACCGCGCTTGACCTGACAAACATAGGTATTGCGGAGGCTGCTAGGCGGGTGCTGCATCTTCCGGCTGTTGGCAGCAAGAAATTCCTAATTACGATTGGCGACCGAAATGTCGGTGGTCTGACAGTGCGTGATCAGATGGTGGGTCCATGGCAGGTGCCAGTGGCGGACGTTGCCGTTTCGGCCGCCGCCTTTGATAGTCAGTTTGGCGAGGCAATGGCCATGGGCGAGCGGACGCCGCTGGCACTGATAGATTCACCTGCTTCTGCTCGTATCGCCATTGGCGAGACAATTACTAATATGCTGGCAAGTGATATTGAAAAACTATCCGACATCAAACTGTCGGCTAACTGGATGGCGGCTGCCTCGGACGCGGGTGAAAATCAGAATTTGTATGACACGGTTAAGGTAGTCGGCGAAGAATTTTGCCCCGATCTTGGGCTGACGATTCCCGTAGGGAAGGATTCGCTGAGTATGCGCACGGTATGGGAAGATAAAGGCGAGCAAAAGAGTGTTATGAGTCCCCTGTCGCTGATCATTACAGGTTTCTCACCAGTTACGGATGTTCGACGTACACTCACACCGTTGCTTAATACGACAGATGACACGTCACTCGTCTTGATTGATCTTGGTGGAGGCGCGAACCGTCTGGGTGGCTCCGCACTTGCACAGGTATTTAACCAAGTTGGCGATACGACACCTGATGTTGATCCAGTAACCCTCAAAAATTTCTTTATTACACTTACTAAATTGAAGGCTGAAGACAAGGTACTTGCCTATCACGATCGCTCGGACGGTGGGCTTTTCGCAACACTTGCCGAGATGGCTTTTGCGAGCCGGTCGGGCCTTACTATTAGCCTGTCTCAAATGCCGGGTACCACAATCGAGAAATTATTCAATGAAGAACTCGGTGCGGTGATTCAGGTCAAAAAATCCGATGAAACAGTTGTGCTGGCAGCTCTGGACAATGCCTATATCGTTGGTCAACCAGCAGGCAATCAAATGATTACAGTGAGTGACGGTGAGTCAGTAGTCTACGAGAACACGCGAATGCAGCTAGAGAGCTGGTGGACTGATACAAGCTACCAAATCCAGAAACTTCGCGATAATCCAGAAGCGGCGGAACAGGAATACATGGCGATTAGCGATGAGACAGACCTAGGAATATCACCAGTTGTGACTTTCATACCTGTAATAAACAGGTATGCCTCGCGGCCAAAAGTAGCTATTTTCCGCGAGCAAGGTGTGAACGGTCAGATAGAAATGGCAGCGGCTTTTGATAAAGCTGGATTTACCAGCGTCGATGTTCACTTGAACGATTTGATGAGTGGCGAGGTGGATTTGAATGATTTCGTCGGCCTTGTCGCTTGCGGAGGATTCTCTTATGGTGACGTGCTGGGTGCAGGTGAGGGCTGGGCGAAGACGATCCTCTTCCACGATGACCTAAGAGCGAAATTCAAGCAGTTCTTTGAACGGCAGGATACATTTAGCTTCGGTGTCTGCAACGGCTGCCAGATGTTGTCTGCGCTCAAGGAATTGATTCCAGGCGCTGAAAACTGGCCCACATTCCTTAAAAATACCTCCGAGCAATTTGAAGCTAGACTTGTATGTGTCCGGGTGAATGAATCACCGTCAATTCTGTTTAGGGACATGTTTGGATCAATTTTGCCGGTGCCAGTTGCTCACGGTGAGGGCTGGGTTAAATTTCCAAACAATGATGCAGCCGTTCAAGTGCAGAAAGATAGTTTGGTCGCGATGCAGTATGTTGACAATCAGGGTGAAATAACAGAGCAATACCCACTGAATCCAAATGGTTCGAAGCTCGGCATTACCTCGTTAACGACGCCTGATGGCCGTGCGACGATAATGATGCCTCATCCTGAGAGGGCTTTTATGAGCCGCCAATTATCATGGCACCCTGTTGATTGGAGTGCAGATTCGCCATGGTTCCGACTTTTCCAGAACGCTCGTAAATGGGTCGATGACCAAAGGTAATAAGAATGAACTACATAACAACGCGTCGAGGTTGCTTGACGCGTTTTGGCTGATCCTGAGGGATAATCATTTTTGCAGATTTTGCACGTAGTTCAGCTGAAAGCTCTGCTTGGCCAGTACGATCGTACGCATCGGCAAGCACGTTAAGCGTCTGAGGGATCGGATCAAGCTCGACGGCCTTTTCAAGAGATGCGATCATTCGTTTGTTGTGGCCTAGCTTTTCCTGTACTTTCGCGTACGCGATATGGCGTGATGCAAGGTCATTTTCCATAGCAAGCGCTTGTTCGAACGCGAGAGCCGCTTTTTCATATTGTTTCGTTTCATAATAGATTAACCCGACGTTATGTAGGCTGCTTGCACTTGGTTCTAGGCTTTGTGCAATTTCAAAGCATTCAATGGCATCTTTGAATGCTTGTTGTTTAGCGTATAGAATGCCGAGTCGGTTGTACGCCGTAGCATTTCGCTCGTCGACACGTAGGATAGTGAGCAGCGCTTTTTCAGCACGAAGATATTTTTTGTCGCGCAAAGATTCCTGTGCAACTTCCCATAGACGTTCGAGTTTTTCGGATAATTTTAGCGGTAAATCAGTGACAACCTCGTTAAGGGTTTGACGACGAAAAACAGCCCAAAAGCCAAATCCTGCTAATAATAAGACGCCTAACATACCATAGTATTATAGCACAAGCTGTGTCAGTTGTAATCTGACATTAAAGTTTGATAACAGATGTTCCTTGACCTGCAAAAGACGCTCTAGCTGATCGACGAGAGATGCCTGGGGCTTAGCGCTTAAACTGCGCCTTGCGATGGTTATCGCGCTATTGATCAGCTCAAGCGCCGCGTCTTTGTCTGATTGATATTTTTGGATGACCGGTAATTTATCGTAGGCTTTAGCTAGCAATAACGTACGCGCGTCTGACATGAGGTCCGCCTTTTGTGCAAAATATGTATCATCTCTCGCAAGTCTTGTTAGCTCCGCAGGGAGACCGTGCGCGATGAATTGTAACTGTGCGCGTTTTGTCGTTTCTTCTATCCCTAAGGTAATTAGATGTTCGTCTGTTTGTGCTGCCGTGATTGGCTGCAGGACAAGTTCCTGAACGCGCGACCGAATCGTCGGTACAAGCAGCTGCGAAGCATGCGTGGTTAGTATGAAATGGGTATGAGCACTAGGTTCTTCAAGCAGCTTCAAAAATGCAGCGGATGCTCCGCGGCTCATGCGATCTGCATCATCAATGACGATAATACGCGCACTCGTACGTTTTGCCCTGGTCTGGTCATATAGTAATCGGATCATCTCAACAGTGATAGTTCCCCGCTCGCTGTCAGCTTGTTCCTTTTTGTCCTGTGGTCGCAAAGTGGCCGCTAGTTGCTTGCCTGCGATCTGAAGTGCAATCGTAGATAAGCCTACA